>JAKBDW010000366.1:0-2616 GCA_021834245.1 Pseudomonadota bacterium | reverse complement strand
GTGCAAAAAGCAGGTTGCGGCCATCCGGGCGCGCCCATGGGCATGGCGGAAATCGCCGAGGTTTTGTGGAACCGTCATTTGCGCCACAATCCGGCTAACCCGAAGTGGCCCAATCGCGATCGCTTCATGATGTCCAATGGTCACGGTTCGATGCTGGTTTATGCATTGCTGCATCTGTCAGGCTATGATCTGCCGATCGAGGAATTAAAGCGTTTCCGTCAGATGCATTCGAAGACGCCAGGACATCCAGAATACGGATATACGCCCGGCGTGGAAACGACCGGCGGACCTTTGGGGCAGGGCATCACCAACGCGGTGGGTATGGCCATGGCGGAAAAATTGCTGGCTGCCGAATTCAACAAGCCTGGACATGAAATCGTAGATCATCACACCTATGTATTCATGGGCGATGGTTGCATGATGGAAGGCATTTCCCACGAAGCCTGCGCGCTGGCCGGAACCTGGGGCCTTGGCAAGCTGATGGCTTTCTGGGATGACAATGAAATTTCGATCGACGGCCATACCAATGGCTGGTTCACCGATGATACTGCAAAGCGTTTCGAGGCCTATGGCTGGCACGTGATTGCGGATGTTCAGGGCCACGACCCTGTCGCCATCGATGCAGCGATTCGCGCTGGTCACGCTGTGACCGACAAGCCGACCCTGATCTGCTGCAAGACCATCATCGGTGCCGGCTCTCCTAACAAGGAAGGCACACACGATGTGCACGGCGCTGCATTGGGCGATGCAGAAGTGGCTGCAACCCGTGCGCACATAGGCTGGAATTACCCACCTTTTGAAATTCCTACTCATGTATATGAAGCATGGGATGCGCGTACGCGAGGCGCGGGTTTGGAGAAACTGTGGAACAACAAGTTCGCCGAATATCGCGGGGCCTACCCTGCTGAGGCTGCCGAATTCGAGCGCCGCATCAAGGGCGAACTGCCTGCCAACTGGGCGGCACATGCGGCTGCCGCGATTGCGCAGATCGATGCCAAGGGTGAAACCATTGCGACACGCAAGGCTTCACAAAACGCGATCAATGCACTGGCGCCCGCCCTGCCTGAATTCTTGGGTGGTTCGGCCGACCTGACCGGTTCCAACCTGACCAACTGGACAGGCTGCAAACATGTTCACGGCAAGACAACGGGCAACTACATCAGCTACGGCGTGCGCGAGTTCGGCATGTCGCACATCATGAACGGCATGGCACTGCATGGCGGCTTGCTGCCCTTTGGCGGAACCTTCCTGATGTTCTCGGAATATGCGCGCAATGCATTGCGTATGGCAGCCCTGATGAAGCAGCGCGTGATTTTTGTCTACACACATGACTCCATCGGTCTGGGCGAAGACGGCCCGACTCACCAGCCGGTAGAGCAGACCGCGACCCTGCGCCATATACCCAACATGGAAGTGTGGCGCCCGTGCGATACGGTTGAATCCATCGTGTGCTGGGTTGCAGCCGTTGAGCGCAATGACGGTCCTTCCAGTCTGATTTTCAGCCGCCAGAACCTGGCATTCCAGAAGCGCGATGCTCAGCAGATCGCCAACATACGCAAGGGTGCTTATGTCTTGTCTGAAGCGGCGGGCGGCAAGGCGCAGGCTGTGATCATTGCGACGGGTTCAGAAGTGACGCTGGCGATGGATGCGCAAAAAGCGCTTGCGGCAGAGGGTATCAACGTGCGCGTTGTATCCATGCCTTCGACGACCGTGTTTGACAAACAGGACCAAGCTTACAGGGACAGCGTGTTGCCGCGCGGCGTGAATCGTGTCGCGGTTGAAGCGGGCGTGACAGGCGGCTGGTACAAATACGTCGGCCTTGAGGGAGCTGTCGTGGGTATGGATTGCTTCGGCGAATCAGCCCCGGCACCGGAGCTGTTCAAGCACTTCGGTTTCACTGTTGAAAACGTCGTCAAGACAGTTAAGAGCGTTTTATAGTTTGGCGATGGTGAGGTATTGCGTTAAGCAATACCTCACTGAATCGTAACGAGGTTCCGGCCTGGCAATGCAGATCTAAATTTAAAATAAGACGGGGAGATAAAAATGGCAATTAAAGTTGGTATCAATGGTTTTGGCCGCATCGGCCGCATGGTTTTCCGCGCAGCGGCAAAGGATTTTCCGGAAATCGAAGTTGTAGCAATCAACGATTTGCTGGAGCCGGATTATCTGGCATACATGCTGAGATATGATTCAGTTCACGGCCGTTTCAACGGGGATATTGGCGTTAAAGGGAATAATCTGGTGGTCAACGGCAAGGAAATTCGCCTGACTGCCGAACGCGATCCTGCAAACCTGAAGTGGAACGAGGCGGGCGTGGATATCGTGATCGAATGCACGGGTTTTTTCCTGACAAAGGAGTCCTGCCAGGCGCATATCAACGCGGGTGCCAAGAAGGTTATCCAGTCGGCTCCCAGCAAGGATGACACCCCGATGTTCGTGTACGGCGTGAATCACGACACCTACAAGGGCGAGGCGATCGTATCGGCAGCTTCCTGCACCACCAATGCGCTGGCGCCCGTTGCCAAGGTGCTGAATGACACCTTCGGCATCAAGCGCGGTCTGATGACGACCGTGCATGCGGCAACAGCAACACAAAAGACGGTTGACGGTCCTTCC
>JAKBDW010000435.1:0-2641 GCA_021834245.1 Pseudomonadota bacterium | reverse complement strand
ATATCCAGGCCTTGTCGCCGCCCTCGAGATATGGCCGAAACGACATCGCTATATCCATCGGCGTAAGGTGCAAAGTAAAACTTCGGGCGCCGGTCTCGAACCACGCTATATGGCCCGCAGGCGGAGTTTCTTCCAGCATTACCAGCCTGTCCAGCAGATCCAGCGCGCGTCGCAGACAGCTCGCCAAGCCGGGGCCGCGCGTCGCCGCCACCTCAAGCAGCTGCGCCAGCCCGGAAATGCGTGAACGCGTCTCGGCAAGTGCATTACAGAATGCCTTCTGCGCCGTTATGCTGCTCCACGGCGCGCGCTGCGCGCCGCTGCCAAACGCTAACCTCAGATCGGCGACTGACTTCTCCAGGTTCCTTGCACCTTCCGCCAAACCGGCAACAGTGCTCTTCTCCTTCAGCTCCTCGGTAATGACATCGAGACATAGGGAGTTGATCTGATGACTACTCAGCGACACGCCGAAAAAATTGGATGCGATTTCCGGCAGCTGATGCGCCTCGTCGAAAATTATCGCCTCGACTCCAGGCAATAACTGACCGAATCCTTCCTCGCGCAGCGCAAGATCGGCAAAAAACAGATGATGATTTACCACGATTACGTCCGCCGCCAGCGCTTCACGTCGCGCACGATTCACATGGCAGTCGCTATACTGCGGACATTGAGCACCAAGACAGTTATCGGATGTCGAGGTGACAAGAGGCCATATTTCAGAGTCCTCCGGTACCTGGTCGAGCTCCGCGATGTCTCCGCTGCGGGTACGGCCGGCCCACTCACGCACGCGCAAAAGCGCGCTGTCCGTTCGTCCGGCACGGAATCTTCCTTCTAGCTCGGTGCGTTCAAGCCGCTCCAGGCAAAGATAGTTTGCACGCCCCTTAAGCAGCGCCGTGGTCACCGGCACACCCAAGGCATCGCGTACAAGCGGTAAATCGCGCCCGTAGAGCTGATCCTGAAGGTTCCTGGTGCCGGTCGAAATGAGCACCTTGCGGCCGGAAAGCAGGGCTGGCACCAGGTAGGCAAAGGTCTTTCCCGTGCCGGTGCCCGATTCCACTATATACAGGGAACGGTCCATTAAGGCCGCTTCGATGCGCGCGGCCATCTCCTGCTGCGACGGACGCGCTACAAATCCTTCAAGCCGCCTGGCTAGCGTGCCGTTGGGCCCGAGGCTTTCTGCGCTAGGAGATTGCACGCCCGTCCGCCACACACTGCTCGAGCGCCGTATCCCAGTGCGGCAAGCGGATTGCGAACATGCGCGCCAGTTTGTCGCAGGAAAGGACCGAATATGATGGCCTCTGCGCGGGCGTCGGGTACTCGGCCGTGCCGATGGGCTTCACGCGCACGCGCTCCCCTTGCCCGGAAAGTTCGACAATACGTTGCGCAAATCCGTGCCAGGTGGTAAAGCCCTCACATGTCATGTGATAGAGTCCGCTGCGTTCGCTGCGCAAGACGTTCCCTTCAGTCATCGCGGCTATCATCTGCACGCTTGCGTCCGCAACCAGTCTGGCATACGTTGGCGTTCCTACCTGATCGTCCACCACACGCAGCTCATCGCGTTCACTCGCCAAGCGCAGCATGGTCTTAAAAAAGTTGCGTCCGTAATTCGAGTAAAGCCAGGCCGTGCGCAATACGAGATGCGCTCCACCTGCGGCGCGCACAGCCTCTTCTCCGGCGAGCTTGGTCTTGCCGTAAACACCAAGCGGCCGGGTCGGCGAGTCTTCGGTATACGGTTGGCGCGAAGCCCCGTCGAATACGTAATCGGTTGAATAATGCACCAGCAGCGCGCCGGCCTTTTGCGCAGCCACCGCCATAACCGCCGGAGCCTCGGCATTGATTCGTTCGGCGCTGAGCGCGTCCGATTCTGCCTGATCAACCGCGGTATAGGCAGCAGCATTGACGACGACATCAGGTCGTTGCGCAATCACAACTTGCCGCAATCGATCCAGGTCGCCAAGATCGAAGTCGCTCTGGTCATACGCCTGTACACTGCCGATAGCCTCAAGCTTCGACGCGAGATAAGTCCCTAGTTGTCCGTCTCGCCCAAAAAGCAGGATCTTCATCGCGGAATCGACGCGTCCTTGAGGCACACACCCTTGGCATCCTTGTCCGAAAGGACAGGATCGCTTATCGGCCAGTCGATGCCGATTGCCGGATCATTCCACAGAATCGTGTGTTCATTTCCGGGACTGTAGAAGTCAGTGCACTTGTACATGACCCGTGCATTCTCGCTGGTGGCGCAGAAACCGTGCGCGAAACCGGGTGGCACGTAAAGCTGCAAATGGTTCTCTTCCGACAGCAAAATGCCGAACCATTTCCCGAATGTCGGCGAATCGCGACGTATATCCACAACCGCGTCAAACACCTCACCCTGCAGCACGAATACTAGTTTTCCCTGCCAATGCGGAAACTGATAATGCAAGCCGCGCAGAACGCCGCGCCGCGAAAATGACATGTTGTCCTGCACAAACGCGTCGGCCACGCCGCCGACGTCGAACTTGGAATGCTGGTAGGTTTCCAGGAAATAGCCGCGCGCATCACCGAATACCCGAGGCTTGAAAAGCTTGAGCCCCTTGAGCGGCAGGTCAGACACTTCAAGATTGTTCATGTATGGTCGTTCTCGGCGACCACGGATCGCAGATCG
>JAKBDW010000026.1:0-10786 GCA_021834245.1 Pseudomonadota bacterium | reverse complement strand
TAAACCCGAGCTTGCACAGCTGTCAAAGGTGGTGGTGCGCGAAACTTGTACCGCCGGTTGCGTCTATGCCGGAGACGACGAGTAAGACCAGAGGATTATCGCAAGACCCATGGAAAAGCAGGATCCGCCGATAGAATTACTAACGGGACCGCGTCCCAGCGGGAGTGTCATTTGGCTGCACGGATTGGGTGCAGACGGGCATGACTTTGAGCCGATTATCCCGGAACTCGGTCTGCCGCGAGAACTGGCCGTTCGCTTCGTTTTTCCTCATGCTCCTTTTCGCCCGGTAACCATCAACGCCGGTCACGTGATGCGTGCATGGTACGACATTGAATTGACAGATACCGGCTTCAATCAGAAGATGAGTCACATTCGTGAATCGGAGATCATTCTTCGCCTCCTGATAGAGAAAGAGTTGGAGCGCGGAACGCCGGCAAAACGCGTGGTTCTCGCGGGATTTTCACAGGGGGGCGCAATCGCGCTGTATACCGGTTTACGTTTCCCAAAGTCGCTTGCCGGAATTCTGGCTTTGTCGGCGCCAGTGCCATCGGCTGGAAGTCTCATGGGTCAGGCGGACAAGGCCAACGCAGAGATACCGATCTTCATGGCGCACGGCACATACGACGGTGTGATTCCCTTCTCGATGGGGCAAGCAGCGCGTAATCTGCTCGCGGCGGGCGGAGCAAAAATCGAGTGGCATGAATATCCCATGGAGCATTCTATCTGCCCGACAGAGATTAAGGACATCGGGCGCTGGCTCGGTGCCCGACTGCAGGCGTAGCGCGCATGGCTGTCGCTTGTGGTAACGGCTGGTTCCTGATCGATCAACCGGGCATGCGACATGACCAAACTGGGCTGATGGCGGTATGGTTAGGTTTGGCGCTGACCGGCGTACTAAGGCTGAAATGATGAGTGAGAGAATCCGCTGTCCGTTCGAAAAAGCTATCCTCAGCACATTTCGGGCATGTGAAAACGCTACGCAGTATCAAATTGGTGAGCGGACAGGGGTAGAGTGCGGATCGCACTGCGCTAGCGAGGATTGTTTTGTTCTGTTACGTCATCTTCGCGATGCCTCCCGCTTTGCCCTCAAAGTGACGGATACTTCGCGTGAACTGCCGTTCGGCAAGGAAATGAAGATTCTTTTCGGCGGTCTCACCGGGCTGCAGGAGATTTTGGGCGAGCCTGGCGGTGCAACAGCCGGCGATGTACACAAGATGGTATCCATGGCCAAGGAACGTTACGGAACGCTTGAGGATTTGCCGTACAGTGAATTAGTGAAGTACATCGCGGCTTTCCGACAAGGGCGGCGTTCCGGTCCGCAATCCTGACCAAACCGCGGGCTTCACAGGTCAACGCTTGCGCGGTGACGCTTTTTGCGCTGGACGCGCAGCGAATGGCGCTTCGTGGCGATCAACAGTATGGGGTAAAACAAGGCATCGCGAGTGTAATCCGGGAAAAGGTCGCGTCGAATCGACCGGGCGCACCGGGTGTGTCAGTGGGTCAAAGCGTATTCCGGCTCGAATTGCTGGTCGGAAAAGTGCGATGGGCGGGGTTCACCGAACTTGAGCGTGGTAACCAAATGCTCGGCAGGCATGAGTAAATCGGTAATCTTCATCGCCAAAAATACTGGTTTGCCATCCAGCTCCGAATAACTGTATTCCACCTCCTTGTCAGTTTTACCCGACGGCAAGGCGTATATGGCCCGTTGCAGCAAACCGTGAGCGTCGATCCACAGGGTCCCCGAAGCATACGGCGCAATACGCGATGTAGCGGTGATATCCACTACGCTGCAAGATTCGTTTACTAGTTTGGCGCTCGCGCCGCAGGGTTCCTGTTTCTGGCGAAGTACGCCGGAAAAGTCGGTGGACAGGCGGATTCGCGCTAGGTCTGCAAAAGAAAAACTGCCGACCATGCGCTGATTCGGGCTGATTGCGATTGGATGTTTGGAGCCCGACACAAGAAGCCAGGTGCGATTGCCGGACATGAGAAATTTGCGCCCTCGATCTTTGGCATCGGTAAAGATGACCAACTCCCGGTTCTCGCTTCCAATGTATACCTTCATGCCGAAACTGCGATCGGGTTTTCCTTCCTGGGAAACGGTCGTTTGTACTTCTACCTCGGTGTTCACAAGCGCCTTGCGCGGGATATCAGCTAATCGCAGCAGTTCCGCAGCAGAATTGGCATGAGGCGCGGCGGCCGACGCGCTGCTACCTTGGGTAGGTCGCTGACCTTCCGTCGACGCGGAGGCAAGCCACATTGCAAGCAGTAGTGCGCTAGACATGAGCCAGTGACTCCACGATTGAGGCGCGCGCCGCCCGTCGTGCGGGAAAAAGCGAGGCAATAGCGAGCGTCAACAGCATCGCTCCGGTCGCAATCGCATATGACAACGGAAAAAACTGAACATGAATGGGGAATCCGCGTGTCGAGCCTGGTGGGGGCGGCAGCACAATGCCGGACGCGTTCAATGCTGCACTGACCACTAGGGCCAGGGCGGCGCCGGCAAGCGAACCGCTAAGTCCGAGGAGAATTCCCTCGACCACGAAGTTGTCCACGACGCGCCTCGAGCGTGCGCCCATGGCACGCAGTGTGCCGATTTCCCGTGTCCGCTCGGTAACCGTCATCCAGGTGGTGTTGATCGTCGCAAGAAACACGACAACGATCAGCACGCTGCCCATGAAGCCGAAAATGCCGATGTAAAGCATTCTTACCTGGTGGTAAAACGCGGCAAGCTGATCCCAGCGTTTGACAGCGATATCCGCGCCGGTCGCGTGCAAAGACGTGACAAGGCGGGTAGCAGTTTGCCTTACATCCGCCGATTGATGCAGTAGAACGGAGATTTTCGACACTACACCGGAAACGCCCAGCAGCTGCTGGGCGACGGCGATGGTGGTGGCGAGATAGCGGTCATTCAGCTCCTTGATGCGCACGTCGGCAATACCCACTACGGTTGCATCGACTGCATTCAGTGTTCCGTCTGCAGTCGTGGCCAGCAGGGTCACGCTATCTCCCACTTTGGCGTTCATCGCTTGTGCCAGTCCGCTACCCAGCACAACCGCCTGGTCCCCATCCAGTAGCCAGCGACCGCTGGTGACAGTCGATGGAATATCGGAGCCCTTCGCCTCAGCGGTCGCATCTACGCCGATGCCGACAAAGGGTATGGAGCGCGTTCCTGCCGTTACGAGGCCGTAAAAATCAATCCGCGGCATTACAACCTTTACCGCGGGGTCGGCGGCAATCCGGGCGACGAGGTGATCGGCATCTTTGAGGCCAAATTGAAGGGTGGTGTCCTCGCTACCGCTGAATTCGCGCGGATTGGCGAACTGTAGGTCGCCGAGACCGCTGCGAATTGTGCTTTCCCGCAGTCCCTGAAACGATTGCGCCATGAATCCACCGGCCAGCGCAATAGCCGCAAAACCAAAGGCAACCACACCGCCGGTGAGCAGACTGCGGCGCCGATTACGCGATACGTTGCGCCACGCAATGGCCAGGCGATTCATGCCGCAGCTCCTTCGATTTGTCCGTCATGCAGCACGATTACCCGGCGAGCCCGCTCCACGACCCGCTGGTCATGCGTAGCGATGACGAACGCGACGCCGCGTTCCTTGTTTAGTCGACGCATCAGGTCAAGAATCGTATCCGCAGTGTGCGAATCAAGATTGGCGGTCGGCTCATCCGCGAATATCACGCCAGGCTCGTTGGCTAAAGCGCGTGCAATTGCCACGCGCTGGCGCTGGCCGCCGGATAGCAGGTCAGGGCGCACGTGCAGTTTGTTGCCAAGACCCACGGAGTCGAGCAGTTCTGCTGACCGTTTGCGAATCGCTATTGTGGAGCTACCTTTCAATGTCATGGGGTAGCCGACATTTTCCGCGGCGGTAAGTACCGGTAGAAGGTTGAACGTCTGAAATACAAAACCAAACCGGTCGCGGCGCGCATCGGCGCGCTCATCTTCGGTCAGGCTGGCGGCATTCTTCCCATCGAGGGAGACAGTGCCGTCGTCCGGATGGTCGAGCAAACCAAGCAGGTTGATCAGCGTGGATTTTCCGCTGCCTGAGGGTCCCTTGAGTGCAATGAAGTCGCCCGACAGCACGTCGATGTCAACACTGTGCAAAGCCTGAATGGTCTCGGCCCCAAGCTTGTAGTAGCGGGCCAGGCCGCGGCCCATAACAATAGGTGTGTAGTTCATCGGGTGCTGGAGTCTATCAGCCGGAAACCTAGCTGTCATCCGCGCGCGGCGGATGCGCCGGTCAAAGCAGGCCCTCCGGCCGAGCTCGCTCATTCAGACTTGTGCTTCGGGTGATTCTCCACGCAGACGGCGGAAAGTCAGTTCCTGATCTTACCCAGCGCCGATTGATTTGGTCCGGGGTACTTCCAGTTTTCCAGCCCGGGGGTGAAGTGGCGGTGCATGCGTCTGTGCGCCATAATGCGCCCCGACCCGGTTCCGGCCGCTTTGTGCTCTTTCCCCTGGGGGTTTGGTGTCCCGCTCAATTCGCGATCAGGTGTTGTCGCTTGCCGGAGTTTTTCAGTCTGCGCTCCTGGTGCAAATGCTTGCGCGCGAGGGAAGTGTCGATGCGCAAGCATTTGATGTCTCGATTCGCAGTATTCTTGCCCTTGATGCCGACAGCGTTTCAGCAGTATACGGGGGCGCAATGGGTTTGAGGTTTGGGTTGGAATATCTGCGCGATGCAATGAACAGTAGGTCAATGCCTGCCGATCTCGAAGTGGCGCGCTACGTGATCTCGATGTTGCATTTGGAAACCAGCTTGCGTAGACGTCCTGCGATGCTGCAGGCGATTCGCGATGGCATCGAGAAAGCACGATCGCAGATGAAGTTCTTCGCCAATGATGAGTCGGTAGAGGGTGTCCATCCAGTATTGGTGGAAAAGCTTGCGGAGCTTTTCAGCCAGACAATCAGCACGCTTGTGCCGCGCATCATGGTAAGTGGCGAGCATGTCTATCTCGCCAATCCGACTATTGCCGCAAAGGTGCGCGCGGCGCTGCTTGCAGGCATTCGTTCAGCGGTGCTATGGCGCCAGATCGGCGGTCGACGCTGGCAGCTTCTGTGGCAGCGCGGAAAGATTGCAAGCACCGCCTCTGAGCTGCTGGAGGCGTAGATATTCATGCCAAGTCAGAGACTGGTCGAATGTCGAGCAGCCGCTATTTCAAATGGAAAATGGCCGTCAACTATCCACTGAGCGCCGTAATGCGCGCTTTGCTCGGCCGGCCATCGCGAAACCGCGAATAACCACGGTTTGGCAGGCAGTATCTTTGACTTGTCGGTGCGGATGGCGATTTTGTGGCAGGCCGGGCACGTGGTAACGTGGTTCAGGCGAACTGTAGCTTGTGATTTCTTTTCGGGTCGCCGCTCGAGTAACAAGAATATCAATAACCAAAGATCGGGTTGCACCATGGCCCGCTCCAACTCAAGGAGGTTCCCATGCATCGCTGCATCTGGAGCAAGTTGGCGTTGATTATGCTTCTTTGTTTACCCCTGGGCGCACGCGCCGATTTACCGTGGCAATTTCAAAACGATACGCGCTACATGGCGCTTGGCGACAGTCTGGTTTCCGGTTATGGCGCAATTCCGGCGACACAGGGCTATGTCTACTTGCTGTATGATTCCGGTGTCTTCGGCGGCATCACCCACACGCTATTAAGCGACGCCGGTGTCCCTGGCGTTACCAGCGCCCAGGTGTTGGCCTACCAAGTTCCGCAAGCTGTGCAGGCGTTTAAACCGACTGTAATAACAATTACGGTTGGGGGTAACGATTTGCTGCAGATCCTGAAAGGTGCCGATACGGGACAAGTGCTGGTCAATTTCCAGAATAATCTCACTCAAATTCTGGCGACATTGCGCAGCGATTTGCCGGGCACGCGTATCTATATCAGCAATCTCTATACAGTTCCGGAAATTCCGGGCGCCGATCAGGTGGTCCCGATGTTCAATCAGATTGTGGCCCAAGTTGCCGGTGCGTTTCAGGTTCCGGTAGCGGATGTATACAGCGCGTTCCTTGGAAAAAAAGGTTTGTTGCTGATTGAACGCCCGGGCGCAAGCCCTGACGAGGTGCATCCCACGAATGCCGGTTACCGCGTTATGGCGCAGTCGTTCGAGAAAGTGATTGAGCAGTAACATGCCTGAGGACGCGGTTCAGTGCCGCGTCCGCTTTGGCGAATAATAGATCCACAGGCTGACTCCGACGACAAGGAGAGTCCCTGCGAATACGACGTAGCGCGGCAGCGGAGCATATACGAGTCGCTCGGCGTAATGTCCGATGAAGCTGCCGCGATACGCGCCTCCCGCACCGCCCGCGGTGCGCAGCCATATTTCGAGATCGGTCAGCGGACAGATCCAGGAAAAGCTCTGTAACGCGATGGAAAAGGTGAGGGCGGCGAGGTGCAGCCAGCGTACCCACCGCCAGCGGCTGCCCGGTATCGCGCCAAGAATAAGGAACAGAATCCATCCCAGATGGATGCATACGATGACGTCGGCAAGTATCCGATAGGCCACGTTCCGGCCCCCAGGCAATCCAGCAGATCCGACCGCCGCCACGGCGGCCCGCACCTTTAGGAGTGAACCTTCCTCTGGCGATGTGCGATCAGGCGCGCCGAGCGGCGGCTTCGGCGGCGCCCCGGTCGACGGGCAGCTTGAGTCGATCCATGACTTCTTCGAGGGCGCTTACGAAAAGCAGCACGTTTTTCATGTTGCTCGTCTGACCCATCAGGCCGACGCGGAAGATGCGTCCTGCCAGCGCCCCGAGACCCGCGCCAATTTCAATATTGTAGTCGGACAGCAGAATTTGTCTGACCTTGGCTTCGTCGAGCTGCTGCGGCACGCTAATGGCGTTGAGCTGCGGCAGGCGGGCATCCTCGCGAACCAAGAATTCCAGTCCCATTGCCTCCACGCCGGCGCGCAGCGCACGATGATTGCGCTCATGTCTGGCCCAGGCGTTTTCAAGTCCTTCCTCTTGCAGCATAACTAGACCTTCGTGCAAACCATAGAGCGCGTTGACCGGCGCCGTATGGTGATAGGTGCGCTTGCTGTTGTTTCCCCAGTATCCCATGACGAGCGTCAAGTCCAGGAACCAGCTTGGTACCGGTGTTTTGCGTTGTTTGATCTTGGCTACCGCGCGTTCATTGAGGCTCACCGGCGACAGACCTGGCGCGCAGGACAGGCATTTCTGCGAGCCAGAATAGACTGCGTCTATGTCCCATTCGTCGACCAGCAGTGGAACGCCCGCTAAAGAGGTAACGGCGTCAACGATCGCAAAACAATCGTGACGATGGGCGATTTCGACAAGAGTCTTGGCGTCGGAGCGTGCTCCGGTTGAGGTTTCTGCGTGCACGAACGCCACTATCTTGGCATCAGGATGGGCCTTGAGCGTATCTTCCAACTTGTTCGGATCGACAGGTTCGCCCCAGGCATTTTCAACGACAATCGGTACGCCGCCTAAGCGCTCGACGTTCTCTTTCATGCGACCGCCGAATACGCCGTTTACGCAAACCACTACCTTTTCTCCGGGTTCGACCAGATTGACAAAACACGTTTCCATGCCAGCCGAGCCTGGGGCCGACACGGGCATGGTAAGCGCGTTTTGTGTCTTGCACGCATACTGCAGCAGAACCTTCACTTCATCCATCATGGTAACGAATGCGGGATCCAAGTGGCCGATGGTGGGGCGAGCCATGGCAGCGAGCACGCGAGGATGCACATCCGCCGGACCAGGGCCCATCAGCGTGCGCACGGGCGGATTGAAAGATTTGACGGGCATGGGATGGTCTCGGTAGGTGGACGAATGTTAGGTCGGTCAAAAATTATAGGTTCGATTGGGCGGTCCGATCAACGATCGTTGCATCGCGCATGCCGCCTACAACTTCGGCCTGCGGATCAAACAGCTCAATCCAGTGCCGCACTGCTATATTGGTGCCTGATTGCAGGTGCAGCAGGCAGCCGATGTTTGCCGTTGCGATTATCAAAGGGTGTCCCGACTCGAGCGCAGCAATCTTGTTGCGTAGCAACCGCTGCGAGATTTTGCTTTCGAGAATTGAATAGGTGCCGGCCGACCCGCAGCACAGATGTGCGTCCGGTACGGGAACGAGATCGAAACCGGCGTCGGTCAACAATGATTCAACCACTCCTGTCAGCTTCTGGCCATGCTGCAGCGAACAAGGCGAGTGGAAAGCGATGCGCTTGCCGGTGATGCCGGAAGCGCCAAGCCGTGTGCGATCTTCCCTGGAAAGCACCTCGCTGATATCCAGGGTAATGGCGGAAACGCGTGCCGCGCGCTGCGCGTAGGTCGCATCTTCGCGCAGGAGATGCCCATATTCTTTAATCATTGAGCCGCATCCGCTGGCGGTAATTACTATCGCTTCAGCTCCGGCTTCAATATGCGGCCACCACGCGTCGATGTTGCGTCGAGCAAAAGCGAGCCCTTCCTCGTGGGCGGCGAGATGGTAGCTTAGCGCGCCGCAGCAGCCGCCCGCGGGAACGCGCGTAAGAGTTACGCCAAGACGGTCAAGCACCCTGGCAGCCGCGGCATCAATATTTGGCGCGCTTGCCTGTTGGACGCAGCTATTCAGCGCGAGCATGGTGCGCGCATGGGTTGATTGCGGCCATATCGCCCGAGCCTGCCGTTTTGGAAGAGAGCGGCGTAGCGCTGATGGAAAAATGAACGCGAACGCCTGCGCAAGGCGCAGACCTGCAGCAAAGCGCCGCGCATGCGGAATGAATGCACGCAGGATGCGTCGCTGGATGCGGTCGTGCATCGGCCGTCGTACCCGTTTCTCGACCAGGGAACGCCCTATATCGAGCAGTCGACCGTAACGTACCCCCGAGGGACACGTGGTTTCACAGGCTCGGCAAGTGAGGCAGCGGTCAAGATGGCGCTGCGTGTGTCTGCTGGGTTGAGATCCCTCAAGAACCTGCTTGATCAGGTAGATGCGGCCGCGCGGACCGTCGAGTTCATCCCCAAGCAGCTGGTAAGTGGGGCAGGTTGCCGTGCAGAAGCCGCAGTGCACGCAGGCACGCAATATGGCTTCGGCTTCCTGGCCGTGTGAGGTGCTGCGGAAGCTGTCTAGCAGAGCTGTTTGCACTTTTTCTTACCGATCAAATTCGAAGATTAAGGTACGGGAACGCCAATTCGGCAAATATCATCAAAGACGTGCATGCTAAAGATCCAGATACATTCTGCCCGGATTAAAAATGTGTTGCGGATCCATCGCCTCCTTGATGCGACGATGTAGAGCCAGTAGCTCGGGCGCCAGCGGGTGAAAGACTTCGCCGCCACGATCACCGCCGCGGAAGAGAGTGGCATGTCCGCCGACTTGAGCGGCTGCCTGGCGAATGACGGATGCGTCGCCGTCACTCCTTAGCCAGCGTTGTGCTCCGCCCCAGTCGAGCAGCCATTTTCCACTCAGCTTCATCGGTGCGCAGGCGGCCGGTACGGCCAAGCGCCACAAGGGCAGGGGACCGTCAAAAAAGGTACTACGTTGTTCGCGCAGTGACTGCCAGAATGCCGACGCGTCCGGTAGCGTCTCGCCTCCAAGTTTGGCATGCGCCGCGCGCACCGCCGATTGCGTGCCGCTCAAGCGCACGTAGAGGCGGTTGCCGTCGTAACAGCAGCCTGACAGCGGCAGCGGTCTGCCAGCCCATGCGTTCATGGCCTCGATCGCGTCATCCGGAGTGCGATGCTGCACGAGTGTTTGCTCCGCTGCAGGACGCGGCAGCACCTTGAGGGAAATTTCCAGCAGGATCCCCAGTGTTCCCAGGGCCCCGGCCATGAGCCGGGAGACGTCATAGCCGGCGACGTTTTTCATGACCTGACCGCCGAAACGCATGACGTCGGCGCTGCCGTTGATCAGCTTGATCCCCAGGACGAAGTCGCGTGCCGCGCCGCTGTACGGGCGGCGTGGCCCGGAAAGTCCAGTCGCGATGGCGCCTCCAAGGGTGGCAGAGTCGCCCATATGCGGAGGTTCGAAGGCCAACATTTGATTGCTCGCTGCCAGCACCTCTTCGATATCGGCAAGTGGCGTGCCGGAGCGCGCACTGAGTACCAGTTCCCCCGGTTCATAGCTAATGATGCCGCAATGCGAGCTGACGGAAAGTGGAATTCCGGATACAGAGCGGCCATAGAAGGATTTGGTGCCGCCGCCGACGATCTGCAGTGTGGTGCCGGAGTTTGCGGCCTCCTTGACCCGGTGCTGCAATTCAGCGCTGATGTCTTGCGACTCGGTCATCGGATTTCAGAACCGTTCGATATCTGGGAAAGCGAGCTTGCCATTGTGAACGTGCATGGCGCCGTACTCCGCGCAGCGCTGCAGCGTCGGTATGGCCTTGCCGGGGTTAAGCAGGCCGTACGGATCGAACGCATGTTTGAGTGCGTGAAATTGGCTCAATTCCGGCGCCGTAAATTGGATGCACATCTGGTTTATCTTTTCGATGCCGACACCATGCTCTCCGGTAATTGTTCCGCCAACTGCGATACATAGCTCCAGTATCTTGCCGCCGAAGTATTCGGCGCGTTCCAAGTCGCCTGGTTTGTTGGCGTCGTAGAGAATAAGCGGATGCAGATTACCGTCGCCGGCGTGAAACACGTTTGCCACCGGCAGTCCGGTTTCCGCGGACATTTCACCGATGCGCTTGAGCACATGCGCCAGATGTTTGCGGGGAATGGTGCCATCCATGCAGTAGTAGTCAGGGCTGAGCCTGCCGCACGCAGGAAATGCCGCTTTGCGCCCCGCCCAGAACAGCGCGCGTTCGCGCTCATCCCCGGCGGTACGGGTTTCCGTGGCG
>JAKBDW010000271.1:0-2649 GCA_021834245.1 Pseudomonadota bacterium | reverse complement strand
TAGCGCAACGCAGAAATGATTTTGAGGTACTGTTATTTGGCGAACCAGTGAGTGGACGGAATTGCGATTTTCCTGCTACTGAACTTGGCATACTTAGCCCAGAGCAACTAGGGGATCTTTATCGAGCCGCCGATGTTGGCGTAGCTTTTTCATCTACCAATTATTCGCTAATTCCGCTTGAGATGATGGCGTGTGACCTGCCAGTGGTAGAACTCGACTGCGAAAGCACCCGCGCTGTATTCCCAGAAGGCGCGGTAATCCACGCTGCTGCAACGGTTAATGGTGTCGCGGACGCGTTGGAGCTTATTCTTGATGATGAAGAGAAACGTCGGGCGACCGTGATGGCTGGCCGTGCGTTTGTGTCAAGCGTTAGTTGGAACCGCAGCGCGCGGTTGATCGAAAATGCAATAATCGATCGCCTAGTCGAAAATGGGTCTATTAAATATCAAGAGAAAGATCTTTTGGCGCCGGCCATTATTAAAGCCCGAAAAGCATCCATAATAATCCCTACGTATAATGGCGGTCGATTGTTTCAGCGCGTGCTTATGGAGGTGGCTAATCAAAAGTGCGATTTTCATTACGATGTTCTCGTCATTGACAGTTCGTCAGACGATGGTACCGCCGAATTTGTCAAGCGCTTTGGAGGTCGCACACGCCTTGTCTCAATTCCAACCTCTGAATTCCAGCATGGAAGAACTAGGAACAGAGCAATTGGCTTGACCGATGGGGAAATTGTCGCCGTTATTACTCAAGATGCGTGCCCGAAAAATAGCGAATGGCTTCAACGCATGGTTGATGGGTTTTCGCTCGGCCCGGAAATTGCTTGTGTAATCGGGCGGCATGAGGCGTACCCAGAGCACAATAAATTGCTTGCTCAAGACATGTTAAACATGTTTGACCGATTGCGCTACTATGGTCCCGTCTTTAGTTTCGAAAATGGGCTCCCCTCTTTTATCCGGCCTGGATCGCAGGATTGGCGAATGCTATTACACTTCTACTCCGACAATAACTCCGCATTGCGTAGATCCGTTTGGGAAAAAATCCCCTATCCAAACGTCGAATGGGGGGAGGATCAGGTGTGGTGTTGGGAGATTCTAAAGGTTGGTCTCGCAAAAGCTTATATCAATGACGCCATCGTGTATCATTCTCATCAATTCGATCGGATTGCAACAGAAAAAGTTGGGTTTAGTGAAGGTTTCATGTTTGCTCATCATTTTGGCTATGACTTTTCTGCCGAGACCATCTCGAAAGAGCAAATAGAAAGTAGGAGAGGCGATGTACGGCTTCGCGCCACCCGCATCGGGGCATCGACGGAGGAGGCGGAAGCCTATTGCGAGTTAGTCGCCCTCATGGAGCGAGGACGTCGCCATGGGACCCAGGCTTCTTTAGCCAGCCTTGGTTGACAAGGCGTTGAGATCCGCCTGGGTAAAACGCGAACAAATTAAACGAGGTCGTGCCGTGGCGCACGTAGTCGTGGGTGCGCCGCTCGGTGCCCCATAGCGCCATTTGACCCCGGAGCGATTTCATGCAACGCAAGGGCATCATCCTCGCCGGAGGTTCCGGCACCCGGCTCTACCCCGTCACCCAGGCGGTGAGCAAGCAACTGCTGCCGGTCTATGACAAGCCGATGATCTATTACCCGCTCAGCACCTTGATGCTGGCCGGCATCCGCGACGTGCTGGTGATCTCCACTCCGCAGGACACGCCGCGCTTCGCGCAACTGCTCGGCGACGGCAGTCAGTGGGGAATCCACCTGCAGTATGCGGTGCAACCCAGCCCGGACGGCCTGGCCCAGGCCTTTCGGATCGGCCGGGATTTCGTCGGCAACGCGGCGAGCAGCCTGATCCTGGGTGACAACCTGTTCTGGGGCCACGACCTGCAGATTGCGCTCCAAGCCGCCAGCGCCCAGGCGAGCGGCGCCACCGTGTTCGCCTATCACGTCCACGACCCGGAACGCTACGGCGTGGTCGAGTTCGACGGCACGGGGCGGGCGGTCAGCATCGAAGAAAAGCCGGCTCGGCCGAAAAGCAGCTTTGCCGTGACCGGGCTCTACTTCTACGACAACCGGGTGATCGACATCGCCGCGGATCTGCGGCCGTCGCCGCGGGGCGAGCTCGAGATCACCGATGTCAACCGGATATACCTGGAACAGGGGCGGTTGCAGGTGCAGACCCTGGGGCGGGGCTACGCCTGGCTCGACACCGGCACGCATGAGAGCCTGCTTGACGCCGGCCAGTTCATCGCCACCATCGAGAAGCGCCAGGGGCTCAAGATCGCCTGCCCCGAGGAAATCGCCTTGCGCCAGGGCTGGATCGATGCCGATGCGGTGGCGGCGCTGGCGGCGCCGATGGCGAAGAACGGCTACGGCCAATATCTGATGCGCGTCTTACAGGAAGTGCAAGCATGAAGGTCGTCACGACGGCACTGCCGGAAGTCCTGATCCTGGAACCGAAGGCCTTCGGCGACGACCGCGGCTTCTTCCTCGAGAGCTACAACCGCAAGACCTTCGCCGCCGCCGCCGGGCTCGATGTCGAGTTCGTGCAGGACAACCACTCGCGCTCGGCCCGGCACGTGCTGCGCGGACTGCACTATCAGCTCGTGCGGCCGCAGGGCAAGCTGGTCCGGGTCGTTTCCGGCACGGTCTGGGAC
>JAKBDW010000601.1:0-2649 GCA_021834245.1 Pseudomonadota bacterium | reverse complement strand
CCACCGCGGCGGCACATTGCAGGGAGAGCTCAACCCATGAGCGCCTTTCGGTCATTGAGAAAGAGCCAGCCCTTGATGATGCGATAGATGAGCCAGATACAGGTACCAATCAGCACGAAGTAGCCCACCACGAGCAGGAATGTAAGGACTCCCACGATCACCAGAACCAAAACCACCCAAAAAGTGCGTATTTGCCAGCGAAAGTGCGATTCAATCCAGCTACCGGAAGTGTCCGGCAGTTTGACGTAGTCAATGATTACTCCGACGATCAGACTTACCGGAAGCAACAGACCCACGGCCTGCAGCACGTACACCACCGTGGCCAATCTGATCAGCTTCTGCTCGTCCTGAGAGCTGTCTTGCGGATGCATTACATCGCCTGTCATGTTCGACCTCTGCCGCCAGTTATCTTAAATACCGCTGGTTGAATCATCATCAATCGGCGAACTTCTCCACACCAGCAAACGATTGTTTACCGGCATGGCTATGTCTTCCGCCAGCACAAGCCCATAGACGCGCGCCAGCGCATCCACCGCCTCGAAATTGCGAATGCCGCTCGCTGCATCGCGCGCCTTGAGCCAGACATCGAATTGCGCGTTACTTTCGCTGGTGAACGCGCCGCGGTAGTTGAATGGACCATAAATGCACAACACGCCGTCGCGCGCCAATACTCGCCCCAAGCCACGAAACATGGCCTCCACCTGCGGCCAGGACATGATGTGCAGGGTATTGGCGCTGAACGCTGCATCTGCATGAATATCCGGCCAGTTGCCAGCGACGTCAAGCGCCAACGGAGGAAGGACATTGGCGAGACGCGAAACGTCCAACCACGCTTGAATGCCGGTGTGGTTTTCCGGCAAATCGCTTGTCTGCCACTGCAGATGCGGGAGCTGCGCTCCAAAGTAGACCGCGTGCTGCCCAGTACCGCTGCCGATTTCAAGCACCTGCTGCCGGTCGACAAATACTCGCGCGAGAACCTCGAGAATCGGTTGCCGGTTTCGGTCACATGCCTCGGAATAGGGCTTCATCGTTTTCCAATCGACGCCAACTGCCTGGGGTTAACGATCCTCGCGCGACTATTCTCTTCCTTTCCCCATGCCTGATCGACCCGTGTCGGGGTGCGCTCCACGCCTACCCCAGGTCGCAACATAGTATCGGACGCGGGGGAAGGCTTTGCCATGTCCGATAGCCTAGCACACGAATGTGCCGACGCCCGTCAACTTCTTCACGCTACGACGCGCGACAGGCGTGAACATTGGACGGAAGACAGTCTGAGGAAAAAGCATATTAGCCAAAGCCCCTGAGCTCAATAATATCTGCGCATCCTCGAAAGCAGGGAGATCGGCGGTGTTTGCCTATTCAAAGAGGGAGGTACAAGAACCCGCCTAACGGCGGGCCACAGCGTCACCGGTAATATCGATCGCGCCTGAGCAAGTCGACACGATTGCCGAAGTAATACGATATTTCGACCATAACGGTATTATTCGTAAAAGTCTGATGTTGCCTTGAATAACTGATCCCAACACCGGCTGAGTTGTCGAGAAATTCCGGCTGATACTCCAGGGCCAGGCTGTAAGTGTTCTTGAAATACATGCCTTCGGCCATCGCCTTTACACGCATGATATTTGACGGATACCAGCTGACGGCAAGCGCGTCTCCGTCCACCTTGTTGAACGCATTGAACTTGGTCTGCGTGCGTGAAGCCGCGAGCGTTACTCTCGAAAGGTAGTATTCCGCTTCCCCAGCATAAAACGTGCCGTCCAGTTTGTCCGTTCCGGAAATAAGAAAAGTCGAGTCGCTGCTCGACCTTAACCGTTCCCGTCCGAAGCCGACGCCAAGTCGTCCGATGGTCGGATCACGCAAAAACAGCGTACCCGCGAGACTTCCGTCGTCGAGGCTGGCATGAGGCGCAGCGCTGGCAAGAGTGGTACCGCTGGCACCGCTGGGATAGTTCGCTGCAAGCGAAGTATGAAGGTAACTGCCGGACAACGATCCGCCGAGATATCCAAACAAAGGAAACGTTACACTGCCTGTTGCCCCGAAAGCGCGGCTGTCGCTGCCGCCCGATGTATTGATGTCGCCAGACACATAGGTGAATTGGTAGTTTGTTTTGCTCACCGCCGGTTCGCCGGCAAGTGCAAGGGAGCCGTACAAAGCCAGCAGAACGGCGAGTGATAGGCGTTTCATGGAAACATTCTCGTTATTCGTTAAAGCTCAAAGCGATTCAATGCGAAACCGGCAAATTATATCTGCTGTCGCAATGCCGAGCGGACTTTGCTTCATGGGACAGGCTGGACCACGATCTGGGTCGTGCCCGCAAGGAACAGCGTTTTGCCATCGGGACTGATGGCCATGCTGACCGAACTTCCCGGATTGGGTGGAGTAACCTGCTGCGCGTTTGCCACAAACACGCCATTTACCGCACCTGCCAGCAAATTGAAGCTCGATATCACTCCGGCTGAATCATACATATATGCCGTGCTCCCGTCCGGGCTGATGGCAACGGCGACCGGCGTATCCGTTCCAGGCGGCTGCAAAGTACCGAGGAGATTATAGTTTGCATCGTAAACATAGGTTCCGTTCAGCACGACATGGGCAGCCGTACCATCGATGGATGGAGGTATCGCATTCTGGTTCACGGTAGCACTG
>JAKBDW010000356.1:0-2650 GCA_021834245.1 Pseudomonadota bacterium | reverse complement strand
TGCTATAATCGCATCTTCCTCGCACAGGAAGCAGTGCGGCAAGGCGCGGATTATGTGGCGTTCGGCGCGTTCTTTTCGTCGAGCGTCAAACCCGGCGCGGTAAAAGCGGATGCGGAGTTGTTGCGAGCGGCTCGCGACATGCTAAGCGTGCCCATTGTCGCGATCGGCGGTATCACGCAGCTTAACGGCCCCACTTTGATCGCGGCCGGGGCAGATGCACTGGCGGTGATCACCGCCCTGTTTGACGCACCGGATATCGAACTTGCCGCACATGGATTTTCAACACTTTTCAGCAGGACGTAAGCAATGACCTCTCACAATCCCAAGATTTCACATAATCAATCCCTTTTCGAGCAATCCCAACTGCGCATCCCCGGCGGCGTGAATTCTCCGGTACGCGCCTTCCGCTCAGTGGGCGGCACGCCATTGTTCTTTGAGCGCGGGCAGGGCGCCTACGTGTGGGATGCGGACGGAAAGAAATATACCGATTATGTCGGTTCCTGGGGGCCGATGATCGCCGGTCATTGCCATCCTGAAGTGGTGAAAGCAGTGCAGGCTGCGGCCGCCCAGGGTCTGGGTTTCGGCGCACCGACCGCGAGCGAACTGGAGATGGCCGAATTGCTGTGCAAGCTTCTGCCTAGCCTGGAAATGGTGCGCCTGGTCAGTTCCGGCACCGAAGCCACCATGACTGCAATCCGTCTGGCACGCGGTTTCACCGGCCGCTCGCGCATCGTCAAGTTCGAAGGCTGTTACCACGGCCACTCCGACGGTCTGCTGGTCAAGGCCGGCTCCGGAGCGCTGACGTTCGGCCAGCCCAGTTCCTCCGGCGTGCCAGCTGAAATCGCCGCACTGACCACCGTGCTGGATTACAACGATGCGGCAGGACTGGAAAAGGCGTTCGCAGAAATGGGCAAGGAGATTGCAGCAGTGATCGTCGAGCCCGTCGCGGGCAACATGAATCTGATTGCGCCGAAGCGCGAATTCCTCGATGCGCTGCGCAACCTGTGCACCAAATACGGCGCAGTGCTGATCCTGGACGAAGTGATGACCGGTTTCCGCGTCAGCCTGCAAGGCGCGCAAGGCCATTACGGCATCAAGCCCGACCTGGTCACGCTGGGCAAAGTGATGGGCGGAGGCTTGCCCGCCGCAGCGTTCGGCGGACGCCGCGACATCATGGAATGTCTGGCACCGCTGGGCCCTGTGTACCAGGCAGGTACGCTGTCCGGCAATCCGGTGGCCGTCGCGGCAGGCCTGGCTACGCTCAAGCTGGTCCAGACACCCGGCTTCTACGAGCGTTTGTCGCAACTGGCGAAACAGCTCACCGAAGGTTTGACTACAGCCGCCAGTAAATACGGCATCCCGTTCTGTGCGCAATCCGTGGGCGGTATGTTCGGCCTGTATTTCAGCAAGACGGTGCCAACCAGTTACGCCGAAGTGATGGCATGCGACAAAGTGGCGTTCAACCGCTTCTTCCATGCCATGCTGGATGCAGGCCACTACCTTGCGCCGTCGGCGTTCGAGGCTGGTTTCGTCTCTGCCGCGCACACCGATGCGGATATCGCGGCGACGATCGCGGCGGCCGACAAGATCTTTGCGGCCTGGAAGTAATGGGACTTTTCTCTCAAGCGGAGTTTTACACCACCGTCAACCATATGAAAGACTTGCCGCTGCATGGCGGCAAGGAAGTTGCGTTCGTCGGGCGTTCCAACGCCGGCAAGTCGAGTGCCATCAACACGCTGGCCAACCACACCCGGCTGGCTTACACCAGCAAGACACCTGGCCGTACCCAACACCTCAACTATTTCTCTCTCGGCGAAAACAGATTCCTGGTCGACCTTCCGGGCTACGGTTATGCAAAAGTACCGCCGGACGTCCAGGCGCACTGGGAACGTCTGTTGAGCGAGTACCTGCAAACGCGCGAAGAACTCTGCGGCCTCGTTGTCATCATGGACGCGCGGCATCCGCTGACCGAGCGCGATCAAGGCATGCTGGGCTGGTTTGCCCCTACCGGGAAACCCATCCATATCCTGCTCACCAAGTCGGACAAACTGAGCCGCCAGCAATCGACGCAGACACTGCGCGATGTCAAAGAATTTTTGCAGGAACATTTCCCGCAGTGCACAGCCCAATTGTTTTCCAGCCTGAAAAAACTGGGCATGGATGAAGCAGAAGCGGTGATTGCCGGCTGGTTTACCGCAACTGATCGCCCATCGGATAGCCAAGCCGCATAGAGGCAATTTTTGGATATTGAAGATAAAAAAAACGCCCCTGAACCAAAGGGGGAGGTCAGGGGCATCAAAAGTCTTTACAGGGTAAAGACGCCCGCTCAGGGAGGAGAAACGGGAAGCAGCTTTCGCTACTCGGAGAGTCAGACGGGGCTATGCGAAAATAGTTCCGGAAATCTTGTTAATTTTAGGAATAGCCATGCAAACACTCGGACAATATCCCCAAAGCAGAATGCGCCGTATGCGCCGTGACCAGTTTTCACGGGACATGATGCGAGAGCATATACTCACTCCAAAGGATTTCATCTACCCGGTCTTCGTGCTTGAAGGCAGCAACAAAGCCGAGGACGTCAAGTCCATGCCGGGCGTGCAACGCAAGACGCTGGATCTGTTGTTGAAGGATGCTAATCAATGCATGGAGCTGG
>JAKBDW010000460.1:0-10802 GCA_021834245.1 Pseudomonadota bacterium | reverse complement strand
GCCTCATGCCAAATCCGACGTGCCGTCGAAGGCTATGGCATCGTCATGATGCGGCCATGGCGATCGTCCATGGCGGCATCCGTCGAGATCCTTCCCCCGAGAACCGCGCGAACGGCGATTCTATACCCGTCTTTGTTGACGCAATATGATGCTTTTCCAACAAATTCTTTATAACATTTTTCCGATGGCGTTTCTATCGACGACATCGAGCGAAGCATGCCAATGAATCCGACATCGGGGATTGGGCGTCGGCCCATGGGAACACGTGCATTCAAATATGCCAAATACGGATTCTCGCCGCGTCGATCCGCGTTTGAATAGATACGTTTTGCCTGCACGGGCTTCCGCTACTCAAGGATCGCGCCACCGGAACCGCAATCAAGAATCGGTTACAGATATAGTTGGTTGGCACTAGGACGCTCGGGCGGCCATGAAACACACAACCGGACGGTCGGATGCGTAACATCTTTGCGTTTTCGCCCATATGCGGCGAGAGCCTCTAACGAGGAAGTGGAGACTCCGAAACAGCCGTCCACGCCATGCGCTATCTTTCGGGCACCGCAGGTCGCGCTCGACCTCTCGACCTCATGCCCGTCGCGTTGACGGTTCGACTGATGGATGCATAGCTGTACCAATGACTCACACACTCGAATCATTTGGCGGGGAAGTCGGAATGCCGCAGAGCGTGCCATACGCAAGACCGGTAATTTATCGTAAAAAATTGTTGCGCGTAGCCGAAGTATGGTTCGATGAGACCGACGAGTTCGTTCCTGCGGACGTCATTCTGCATATCGGCGCATCGCAGCCGATCAAAGACGCGTCATGTGAATCATTTCACACTGTGTTGATAATGCTTCAACATGGAAGCGAGAGTGAACTTCTCGGACGCGTGGACAAAGGCACGCGCTATGAGATAACAAGAGCCGCGGCCAAGGATGATCTCATATACGCCAATTTTGTACCGAAAACGCTGGAACAGTTGTCGGAGCTTGTTCACGCCTATGAGACTTTTGTGACTCACCGGAACGGCGCGGTACGGCTGAACGCCAGACGGTTTGCTGCCATGATTGAAGTGGGAAGACTCGATGTCTCGTTAATGCGGGACAGATTGGGGAGAACGCTAACCTGGCATGCCCACCTCATGGGGCAACATACAGCCAGACTTTTCCTCTCCGTATCCGCTTATGCGGGAACCTCGGACCAGAATCTCAAGAACCTGTGCGGTCGTGCCAACCGGTTACACCATTGGATGGATATGTTGCGATTCAGAGCCCGGAAGCTCACTCGGTACGATTTTGGCGGCTACTACGTCGGCTCGACCGACAATAAGAAAATGCAGATCAACCGCTTCAAGATGGGATTCGGGGGAGAAGTCGTGTGCACCTATAATTATTGGCTGCCCGGAACCTGCCTGGGTGGATACGCACTGATGGCACGACGAATTGTTCATAGGATCAAGACAAATCATGTCGAGCCTTGAGGCCGTACTGCAGCAGCTCTTCTTCCTGCCACAATGGCAAATAGGCACCGCACAGGGCGACCTTTTGTCCGTGTTGGAATCCGGTAGGCTGCCATCCGTAAAATGGTGGCCCGTTCAACCAGCGATGTTATTCAACGCCGATCCTTTCTTTTGGAACGGAAAGGTAGTATTCGAGCGCATGAACCGTTGGCGAGGAAGAGCGGACTTGTGGCTTTCAAATCTGGATGGATCGGAACCCCGTAGGTTGATTCGGCAAGCATGGCATCTGTCTTACCCCTGCGTTACAAATATGTGCGGGAGAAATTATCTGTTGTATGAATCCTCCGCCGCACGGCGATGCTTGATAATGGAATATGACGATGACGAGGACTGTTTTGTGGAGATCTCCAGAGTGGAAGAACCGGTGGTTGACGGGACACTACTGGAATTAAACGGTCACTTCTGGATTTTTGGCACCTTGGCCGACGGAGACGAAAACCGGAATCTGCACGTCTGGTGGTCGACTTCCCTAAAAGGCCCCTGGGTACCGCATCAGCGAAATCCAGTGAAACGCGACGTACGCTCGAGTCGTCCGGCCGGTGGTTTTTGTCGCTCGTCCGCGGGCATTATCAGACCGGCTCAGGATTGCAGCAGAACGTACGGCGGATCCATAGCTCTCTGCCGAATAGATCGGCTGGACCAGCGAACTTTCGAGGAGTCAGTGATTCTCCGCTTGTATCCGGACAGCACCTACCCGCTTGGACTACACACTATTAACTTCAGCGATGGAATGATCGTTGTCGATGGGAAAAGGAGCGCCTTCCATCCATTCGCCTTTCTGCTTCGACGAAGGTCCGCGCACGGAATGAGGCCCGCCTCCCCTGGAAGGTGTGCGCAACATCGAGCCACCGTGGACACGAAGTGAAAGACAGTCAATCACTTGCCCAAAATTTCCTCGTGCTTACCCACCGTCAGTTTACTTAGCGCCATCCATTGTCTCCCCTCCGTGAACCGGCGCGACGGTGGTGGATTGCCGTGTGCTAGGGGTTGACGCCAATTTGGTCACGGTTAGGACAGCTCTTCGCCCTGAGACTTGAGCCGCCCCTCGGACAGATCCCAAAGTAAACGATCTCCTTCACTCTGTTTTGATTTGGTGCAGGGTCTCCATAAGCGGCCGGTCTGGGCCGTCTAGAGTTAGAATGGATGGCGTAACGCATTTTGCGCACATTTTGTGAGCGGCGACCTCGGTCGGGAAGAACCGTTGTTACCGCACAGCCATCAACCAGACCAAGAAGCGAGGCCACCATGGGAAAGGACAGCGCCGCCCTTGCGCGCCACATATTCATTGCACCCGCCGGACCCAAATATTCCAATTCCGCCAGTTCGCGGGCCGTATTGTCGAACCATTTCAAAGCCGAGCGCCGAGAGCCGTACGGATACCGCATCTGGCAGGACGGATTCATAGGGGTAGCCCCCTAACCAATCGTGAAGATCATGCGTCCACGACATTCCGCGGCGCTTACGGTAATCGCGAACGTATGCGATCGGGTTCTGCCGGGCTAACAAAAGGCGACCGAGTAGCGCTCCTTGGTACAACCATCTAACCGGGGCCTGCACAATAGCCGGCATGCTTGAATACACGCGCTTCTCCACCGTCCAGACACCGCAGAATAGCGTCTTTCGGTAAAGCGCAATCGCAAACAAGCCGCCGGTGATCACCAGGCGCGACGCCATTTCAACTGCCCGCCACATGTCCCCGGTGTGATGTAGCACACCCCAGCTATGAACGATGTCGAATTCTCCCCACTGTGTCGGATCGAGCTCGAATACACTCGCGCGCGAGGCGCGCCAGCACGCATCGGGCGCGAAACGCGTCAACAACTGACGCGAAGCCGCCACAGAGTTTTCATCGATATCCACACCAATGACTTCGCTCGCGCCCAGGCGCAGCGCAGCCAGCATCACCAGTCCACTTCCACAACCGATATCCAAAAGCCGCTTACCCCGCAACTCCCCGCCGGGAAACAGTCGCTCAAGGCCTATGATGGCTTCCGCAATCCGCTCTTCGCCCACCACCTCCGTAAATCGGAGCCAGTTCTCCCCGAACTCAAAATGCGAAGATCTTTGCCTCAGATCTCGCATCTCATGTTCTCCTTCCAGGCCGTGTTTGCGGTGAGAGCCGTGCCGCTCCGTTGTCCCTGTCGCTCCAACCAGGCCTGGAACATCAAAATGTCCCAAAGGCGGTATTGCTCATTGACCCTACCAGTGACATGGTTTTGCCACATTGCTCGTATCGGCTCGGGGTCAAAAAACCCCTCTTGGCGCAACCGGCTCTCGTTCAGCAACGACTCGCCCCAATCGCGCAGTGGTCCGCGGAGCCAATGCTCAATGGGTACGCCGAAGCCCTGTTTGGGACGCTCGATTAACGCCGGCGGAACGTACTTATAGAGGATCTGCCGCAACGCCCACTTTCCCTGTGCGCCATGAACTTTCAGTGAAAGCGGCAACTGCCACGCAAATTCGACTACGCGATGATCCAGCAGCGGTACACGGGCCTCAAGGCCCACGGCCATGCTCGCGCGATCCACCTTCGTGAGAATATCATCTGGCAAGTAACTGACGAGATCAGTGTACATCATGCGCTCGGTGTAGTCCTCGAGCCGCGCCCGACGGGCGGGATCGGTCAATGCGGTAAGCGGCTCACGACTGTCGATGACAATGGATGTCGGATCAGCCCAGTGCGACACGAGCTTTCCATAGAGGACATCCGGAGACTCCATTGCCAAAGCATCTGCCAGACGTCCGATCTTGTCCCGGGAGTTGCTGAATCGAAACTGTCGAGGTAACAGCGGCGCGGCACCTGCAATCCCTCTTGCCCACAGACCAGGTGCGACGCGCAAACTGTGCGCAAGAACGCGGCGCAAGCTCTTGGGGATCCTTCCGATCCGGCTCCATAACCAGCGCGTTCGGAAATACCGTTCGTATCCCGCGAAAAGCTCATCACCACCGTCACCAGACAAGGACACTATCACGTGGCGGCGCGCAAGCTGCGATAACAGTAGCGTTGGAATTTGAGATGAATCGGAAAACGGCTCATCGTAGATTTCGGGCAGCCGTGGAATCACTTCCAGCGCATCATTCGGCGTGACGTATATCTCCGTATGGTCCGTGCCAAGATGACGCGCGACGGCCTTTGCGTAGGTTGCCTCGTCAAATGCTGATTCATGAAACCCAATAGTAAAAGTCTTGACCGGGCGACGGGACTGGACCTGCATCAGTGCCACGATGCTCGAGGAATCCACTCCACCCGACAGAAAAGCGCCGAGCGGAACGTCCGCCTCCATACGCAGCGCCACGGCGTCAAGCAGCAGCGCCTCCAGTCGATCAATCTGGTCTTGCGCATTTTGAGTTTCGCGCTCAATAGATGCGCATTCCACGACGTCTCGCGCAGACCAAAAAGTCACATAGCAACGCGCGAGATCCTGCAGGGATGTCGGAGTGCACGCCACCTTACTGGTCACCGTGAATAGCGTGCCTGGCGCAAGCTTGTAAACATCACGGTAGATCGAGTAGGGCGCGGGAACACAGTTGTGCCTGAGGAACAACGCCAGTGAGTCACGATCGATAGCATTGCAAAAGTCTGGAGCCTCTCGCAGGGCTTTCAACTCGGAGCCGAACACGAAACCATGGCGAGTCCAGCCGAAATACAGCGGCTTGATACCCATGCGATCGCGAACCAGAGTCAAGGTATGTTCATTTCTGTCCCATAGGGCGAAGGCAAACATGCCTATGAAACGCTCAACTGCGCCTCTAATACCCCATTTCTCGATCGCTGCCAGCATGACTTCCGTATCGGAGTGACCTCGAAATTGAGAGGCATGCAGGCCTAAATCGGCGCGAATTCCCCCATGATTATAGACTTCGCCGTTGAACGACATCACATAACGCCCGCTCCGCGACGTCATTGGTTGATGACCTTCCGGTGACAGATCGATAATTGAAAGGCGCCGTTGCCCGATGTGTATGCGGGCAGTTTTCTCCTGGAAGTATCCCTCATCGTCCGGTCCTCGGTGGACCAACGCACGTGTCATTCGGCGGATTGCTGCAATTTCTTCTTCCTGACTGAGACGATCGGTCGTGACCCAGTAACCAGCAATACCGCACATTACAGCTGCCCCCTCAAGCCACGATAAAGCGTTGCATGAGCACTCGTACAAGCGGCGAGCGAAAAGCGCTCGTCAATCCGCTGCCGCGCGCGCGCCCCCAAACTCCCTAGCTCCCCGCGCCTCATACCGGCGAGAGTTAGCCAACCCGAGCACAGCGCAAGTGGGTCACCGGGCGGCACGACGATCCCTGTGTCTCCTACGATTTCGCTCACACCCCCGACGGCAGTCGCCACGCAGGGTACCGCACAAGCCATTGCCTCTCCCATTGACAGGGGAAGCGATTCGCCATAAGCGGAAGACGATGTAGCGATGTCTAGGGAGGCATTGATCGCCGCCATATCGGTGCGGCAGCCACAAAGTCTGAGACTTGCCAGCACTCCAAGCTCCTCGGCGCTTTTCATCAATGTACCGTTATTTGCATCGATGCCGGGACCAACAAGAACAAAGTTTGCGTCCGGGTGCGTCTTCAAGAATATCGATGCGGCGCGCAGGAAGTTCGTGTGATCTTTCATGGGGTGCCATCGCGCCACGAGGCCAATCACAATCGCGTTAGAAGATATCTTAAGCTCCGTGCGGATGCGTTTCCGGGCTTCAGGATCAGGTTTGAAGCCACCGACATCGAAACCGTTCGGGATTATTTGCGTAATGCGGCCGGCATAACCCATGGACGCGTGTACTTCCGCGGACGCTTTCGAAACGTAGCAGATGGCATCAAATCCGGAAGATAGCCGTGCAAGTATTCGAATTACCGCTCGCGTTCGCGGTTTTTCAAGTTCCAAATCCAGAGGTACTGCGTGAACCCCAAGTACCAATGACGGTCGCCGGTTTCCCCACGCCACGCTACGTGCCGCCAGTCCGGCATGGTACATCCACGCATGAATGACTTCGGGATCATAGCGGTGAATCATCGTTCGTAGCTTGCGCCAGGCCGAAACCAATCCACCGCCGGAATTCAGATTCAGGCACTCAACCGGGACAGCACAATTCTGAAGGCGCCGTAGAATCGGTCCCTCGCCCTTCATAGAAATTACTTTATTTTCGAACCCCTGAGCGGAAAGCGCCGGACAAAGGCGTGCCAGCATGACTTCGGCACCACCGACTTCGAGGCTCGGTATGATATGCAGGATACGCATTGGCGTATTCTAGCCAACGCCGGGTATCGGGTCTGCATCGTGGTCGTCCGCTTCGTCCTGTTGCTCGGCGCGCCAAGCCGACAGATCGAGTTCACTGATCGCCTCGGTTCTGCCGATATCATGTTCAAAATATCCTCTGAGCCCTTTCACTAGCTTGGGGTGCAGCGCGCGATCCCTCGGTTTACGATAAAAAAGTTGCTTCCCCATCTTGATTAGACGCTGGGGAGTGGCTCGCCTCACGATGTTCTTGATTCCGCTATCAATCAGCAACTCATTGAGCGTCTGCCAACGTGCTTCCATGGCTTCGTTTCTTCGTTCTAAAGTCCGCTCAAAACCGTCAGGCGAAACTTCGAGAAACTCGGCGACCCGAGCAAGCACCGTGTCTGGTGAAGACCGGATATCGTCGAAACGCAACATCAGCAGACGGCTTCGGGTGAAATTTTCCATATAGCGGGCAAGCGCGTCCGCGTAAAGGCTGCGGCTCAAATATCTGGTCTGCGCGTACCCATGCCGCAAGGCCATTTCCAACTCGGTATGGAGGATATCCGGGGAACTGCGTCGCGCCAATCCGGACACGCGATCCATTGAAATATGCGACAGCGCGCGCGAAACGGGTTCCCGCAAGATTATAATGATGTGCGCCTCAGGGAACCGCCGCGAAATGTTCTTCGCAGCCATCGGCGCATGCAGGTAGGCCGCCGTCGCTTCTCCAGCGATTGTCTTGCCGAAGGGAGGCGCAAGCAGGCGGTCGTAGTTGCCCGAATCGCGAATCCATCCATTGTGCGCCCGATCGCATCTGGCGAGCACTTTCCAGACGTTCTTGTCGGTGACGGCGCCGGAATTCAATTCGCCTGCAACCGGCGGCGCGAAAAAGTGGGGCTCCTTGATCGGTGACAGATGTACCTGCCGGTGGCTGGCGAGAACCCCCGCAAGCCAGGTGGTACCCGCCTTCGGTGCTCCGACGATAAAGAAATGTCGAGTCACCCTTCGAGCGCTCCTTGCTTCATGAACTGAGACCGAGAACACCTTCGAATTCGGACACAGCCTTGACTACGGAAAACTCCTCGGCACGGCGCATCAGTGTCATGACCGGCCGGATCGTGCGGATGGCACGCTGAATTGCCGCGCTCATGGCCTGAATGTCGCCCACCGGAACCAAATGAGCTCCCTCTATTCCTTCTAGTATCTCACGGGGGCCGCCGCGGCAATCGGTCGCGACGATCGGCACTCCCAATGCGGCGGCCTCGACCAAGACATTTGGAAATCCTTCCCACCGAGAGCTCAAAACGAAACAGTCGGCCCGCTTCATCGCTGAATAGGGGTTCGTCGCATAACCAGGCATCACGACACTCCCCTCCAAACCCAGCGAACGAACCCGCTCTTCCACTACGGGGCGCAATATTCCGTCACCGATAATGACGAGCCGGGCGTCGGTTTCGCGCCGCAGAGACGCGAATGCATCCACCAGAGTCGCGTAATCCTTCGGTGGCGCGAGGCGCGCGACCGAGAGTACCGTGGGACGCGAATCCGTCGGCCACCATTTGCCGGGCTCCCCCTCCGCCCGGCGTCGTATCACCTCCACGTCTACAGGATTATGGATGACGTGTAACCGAGACCGGCTCAGGCCGTATGTTCCCTCAAGATCAGATGCGGCGTCGGCGCATACCGTCACGACGGCATCCGCGTAGCGATAGCCCCAGCGTATTCCCACGCCAAGGAGCAACCGCCTGAGTGGTCGCTCGCTCGCCACGGAAACGGACGTGAACGTCCGCTCGGAGACTACTAGTCGATGAGGTGATCGCGAAACGTGAGAAGCGGCAAGCGCCGCAATATTGGCATGCTTCATCAACGAAAGCAGGACTGTGGGTTGCCTTTGTCGCAGCCAACGCGAAAGCGGGATTATGCATCGACTGACTCGTCGTTGCCCCAAGTCTACAATGGAAACTCGTGGACCCACTTCTGCGCGGATGGGTCCATCGGCAATTCCCACTAATAGAGAGACATCATGCCCGCGGTCCGCGAACGTGTTGGCGAGAATCACGGCGATCTTTTCCGCACCGCCGATCGCCAATGTTGGAATAAAGATCGCGACCGAACGCGATGATTGGTCATTGTGGCCTCGGCTCATAGTACGCACATCACCACAAGAGCGCGCAAGAGCCTAGCTTATGACTTTCATCGGACGGCGTGCATCGACGACCAAGTGCGGATCTGCGATACCCTCGCCCATTTTGGCGAGAATTACTCGTGCCAGAGACTTCAAGAATCTTTTTGCGCCGCGTCGCCGCCAGTCAACGAAGGCTGTCACGTACAATTTTTTAACTTCATAGCCCTGATCGGCCAAGACCCGACGCAACCTCTCCTTGTTGAAGCTCTCTACGTGCCCAAATCGATGGAACACCTCTCCGCACTTTGGACACGCGACCATGACTGTATCGATGTTCTCGCGATACGGTACGCTGGCCCACAGCAGGCCGCCCGGCCTTAATACTCGCATTACTTCCTTTAGAGCCGTCAGGACCGTTTCATAATCAAGATGTTCGAGTACCTCTGACATGACGACCGTGTCAAATGTATCGTCATCGAATGGAATGCTTTGTGCAACACCCACTTTCGCCCTATCGCCAAGTTCAAGTTCGGCACGCAGGCGCGCTATGGAGCGCTCGTTGGGATCCAATACGTGGATGTTGACCTTATGCGACGCGGCCAGGCGCTCAAGCGTCCCACTCCCGATGCCAATATTCAGCACCGTCTGGCCAGGTTTCAATCGTCGAATGATGAGTCTCTGATTGCTACCGATGAAGGCGCCATGTCGCAATCCTTCGTTTTGGAAATAGTCCCAGATCTTTTCCTGTTGCATGGTTAATCTTTTCCCCGCTGTTTGATGGCGCGCGACATCAGGATTGGGATCGGCCCTGCAATGATGGCGAGTCGCCGCCAGACACCCCAGGACCAAATAAGAACGCAGACAATTTCACTCGATGCGGCAGCGATTGCGGCGCCATTTATTCCAATTTTAGGCACTAGCATGAGGCCGGCGCAGACGTTTATTACCGAGCCCGTTGCGGAACCGAACAGCGCGCTCGTTTCCTCTTTCGCCATATACAATATTATTCCAGCGGATCCTACGGCGGCTTCTGATAAATGACCGATAGAGAGTATCACGAGCGGCCAGTACGCTTGCGAATAGCTGGGACCGAAGAACAGGGCAAGGAGTTTGCTCCCGAATGCGATGTAAATGGCTGTCAGTGGCGCGGACATCAATAGGGCGGCTTGCGCGTGGCGCGCGCTGAAGTGCCGCAGGGACGCGTGGTCGCGCTTCGCCGCAAACTGTGCATAGTAAGGTGCCAAGCCATTAGTCAGTGCGCCTTGGCACATCAGCACGAGATTGGCGCCGAGAAAAGCCACACGGTACTGACCTACGACGGCTTTGGGGAGCATCGAGCCCACTATCAGTAGTCCGGCGGTCTGACTCAGAACGCCGATTCCCCCGGTCAATCCAATGGGCAGGGCGCTGAGGTTCCAATGGCGCACGGCATATTCCGGCTTGACCGTCTTCAATTCGACCGGCCGGACACGCCAAAGAATCAGACCGCCAATTACGTAAGCCGTCATCGCAGCACATACCGTCAAGGCTATGGCCTCGAGAGGCGTGGAGAACATCGACGGCGCGAGCGCACTCGCGACAAGCAGCGCGCAACACATCACGAACGGTCGGAGCATCTCGCCGGGCAGACGACCCAGCACGACGCGTCGCAGGCCAGTTAGAATGCCCCCCCGAAGAGAATCGAGAGCCAATAGCGGAATCAATGCCAAGGCCAAGGCGTAGGTGTCGAACTCCGGCGTCGGCAGTCGTGGCGCTTTGATGAAAAGTAGGAGCGATGATAACGCCACGAGAATGACGGTAATGACAAAGATGCTCCAATTGGCCCAGCGAATCACGCCTCTGCCGAGGCCCCATCGGTGCAGACTTGAGCACACGGCAATTTCACGGCTGACGACCGTCGGAATCCCGAATTGGGCAGGAATGGCGAGTGTCGCAAC
>JAKBDW010000258.1:0-2657 GCA_021834245.1 Pseudomonadota bacterium | reverse complement strand
TGAATCTCACACTTCCAGCTTAACCGCCGGCAACATCACGATAGCGAGTTCCCGACCAGCCAGCATGCGATTACGACGCGCTGGTTTCCTCCTTTTGCTCCGCTGGCGGGAAGATGCGCATGAAAGTGTCCACGGCCTGACGGGCTTGCTGTGCCAGCGCCTGCTCGCCTGGACGTTCTGCGATGCGCAACAACAACCCCAGCATCAAATCTCCCCAGAGTAAAGCCAAAAACCGCCGCGTCATGTCAATCTCGTCGCCGTGAACGAGCCTCGCCGCCTTTGCGTGCGTAAACAAATCTTTCAGAGCGTCGCGACTTGCTTGCCGGCCAACGCTATCGAGAATGCGAGGGATTTCCGGCGCTCGCTCGGCTTCGCAAATTGCCAGTCGAAAAATGGAAATGACGGTGGGATCGGTGACTTCGCACAATAATTGGTAACCGAATTGCTCCAGCGCTGTCGCCATGGCTTCACGGGTTTGAGGCGAGGGGACGCCTTGAGGCCACTTCAGCCGTTTCGCGCGGTCAGTGATGCAGGCAACAAGCATGTCTTCTTTCTTGCCGAAGCAGGCATACAAATCGCGCTTCGAAATCTTTGCTTGCGAGGCGATTTCAAGCGTGCTGGCTTGTGCATATCCATGTCTGGTGAAAACCGTAAATGCCGCATCGAGGATATGTTGACGGATTTCCGGTTCAACCAGCCGCCGCGTTTTAGTCGAAGACGCAGATGTCAATTTCGTTCTCCCTGGTTGACACGGTACCAGTTGGTACCGCATAATGAAGCCGATGGTACCAGATAGTACCTCATTTTGGAAACGACGCAAAGGAATCGGCTCAAACCAGAGCGGCGCGTCATGGTAACAGGCGTCACAGTCCAAATGCAGGCTAGGCCAGTATGACAAACAACGGCTGTTTCGATAGCGTAGCCGTGTCATGTGTCCGCTGCGCAAGGCATTGGAGAAAGCAGGGGTCAGCTGGCTCCGGCATCTGTGAGTGTCACCGCTGGATTGGCTCCCGCAGGGCCTATGGACCTCAGCAACACACCGGAGACGAGTAGACACAACCCGATTGGACCAATGCACATATGACCGATGCGTCGACTTGGATTCACCCACTTCTTTCAATTTAAGGAAATGCGCCATGAAATTCGATATGCTTTCAGCCGTATATTTGACTGCCATTGCAGTATTCATCATCGCGATTCTGACCGCCAACTTTGGCTCCACCACAGCTTCACGCACGCGAATCGCCACCGGCCTGTTTGCATGGTTCGTTCTGGTGACAGGGCTGGCGGTCACAGGATCTTTGGGCTATCCGAATGGGCTCGGTGCGCCAGGGCTTGGATTGACCGTCGCCGTTTCCATGATCGTCGTGATCACGCAGGTACTACGCTCCGCCTCGTTGCGTAAAGCGCTACAGGACATTCCGTTGGGCACGCTCATCGGCGTGCACACCGTGCGCATTCTGGGAATAGTATTCGTGATCTTGTATGATGCCGGACGTTTGCCCGCTCCGTTTGCCCCCATCGCCGGCTGGGGAGATATTGTGAGCGGGATTGTCGCCGCGCCACTCGCCCTGCTTGCTTACCGCCATGCAACGACTGCGCGCGCAGCCATCTGGCTGTGGAACGGTTTCGGCCTGCTGGATCTCGTCGCGGCAATCGGGATCGGTGCGGTATCTGCACCCGGGCCTTTGCAGATCATACACGCCAATCCGCCGATGACCATCATTACCGATCTGCCATGGCTGATCATTCCGGCATTTCTCGTGCCGATTCTGGCATGCATTCATCTGGGCATTTTTTATCGGTTGCGAAGCTGGCGCTAAGCTCCGGGGAACCCTGCCCGATTGTGTTCGGAAGGCATCGCGCAAACCAGGGTGCGGCTGGTCAGGGGGTAAAGGGAGAACCGGCCCAGGAAATTTGAAAAATTGTTAAGCGGATGGCCGTTGCATACAATGCCCGAAAGAGCAAAGAATGGAGTAGGAAGTGACAAAGAGAACGAGGCATCCCCACTCGCCGGTATTCAGGGCCAAGGCGACACTGGCTGCGATGGCGGGTGCCAAATTGCTGGCGGAACTGGCGCAGCAATTTGAGGTTCGCTCCAATCAGATCACGGAATGGAAGCGTTGTTGTTTTTCTCTTGCAGAGCGCTATACCTGTATAGCAAATTCAATAGGAGCATTACTATGCTCGCCATCAGACTGCCCGCCGAAGTGGAAAGCCGTCTTGAAGCACTGGCACAGGCCACAGGCCGTACCAAGACCTTCTACGCCCGCGAAGCCATCCTTGAGTACCTGGACGATCTTGAGGATTTGTATCTTGCAGAGCAACGCTTGATTGATATTCGTTCAGGTAGAACCAAAACAGTCCCTTTGGAAGAAGTGATGAGGGAGTATGGGCTGGAAACTTGAATTGGATCCGGCCGCAGAGCGGGAGCTTGGTAAGCTGGATACCCAGGTGTCACGACGTATCCTGACTTTTTTATTTGGCCGTGTTGCCAAACTTTGACCCGGCCATTATTCCTGTGCATAGTAATCAGAGGAGTCGGAACCAGACCCGAATGGCGGTTCCCTGATGCAATATTTTGCGTCAGCGAACTGCTCGCTTACAGGCGGTTCGCGGGCGCAATTGGCTGGGCGTTCTTGGCATGTTGCTTTTCC
>JAKBDW010000543.1:0-2658 GCA_021834245.1 Pseudomonadota bacterium | reverse complement strand
CCGGTTGGCTCATCCGCCAGCACAATGGCCGGTCGCGCAATCAGCGCACGCGCAATGGCTACGCGCTGCTGCTCGCCGCCGGAAAGTTCCGCTGGCCGGTGCTGCAGGCGGCCGCGAATGCCCAGCAGCGACGTAAGGTGCTCGAAGTATGCCGCATCCAGCTTTCTGGAGCCGGTGGCGATCTCATGCGCCAGTTCGATGTTGGCCATGGCTGACAGTGTCGGCAGCAGATTGAATTTCTGAAAGACGAAGCCAATCTTCTGCTTGCGCAGCCGCGTGCGCTCGGCATCTTTCAGCGCGGCAAAATCCACGCCATCGATCAGCAGCTTGCCGGAGGTGGGCCGCGTCAGACCCCCCAGGTTGTAGAACAGCGTGGACTTTCCGCTGCCCGAGGGGCCGACAATGCTCACAAACTCCCCGGGCTCAACAGCAAAGGAGACCGAGCGGAGCGCCTGCACTTCCAACTTGCCGGCGCGGTACGTCTTGCTGAGCCGGTCAGCAACAATTACGGGTGGCATCCCGTTCATTGTATCTGCAGGCTGGCGCGGCCTCTCCGGTGATGCACTATGCGGAGGCCTGCACGGCCGCGTGGGGGTGCATGGACTTCTTCGGTCCGCGCTTGCGGACCAGCAGCGTTCGCACCCGCTCCAGCAGCTCCTGCGGGGAGCTTGCGCCCTTGGGCAGAAACGCGTCGGCGCGGCTGGTGGACTCAAACTGTTTCGTGCTGCCGCTCAGCAGCACGGCGGGCACCCAGGGCGCAATCTCTTTCAGGCGCTGGATCAGGTCATTACCATTGCAATGCGGCATCACCAGGTCTGCGATGACCAGATCTACTTTGCCGTCGTCGTAGAGGGCAATCGCCTGTTCGGCAGTGTTGGCCGTCAGCACGCGATAGCCGCGCGTTTCCAGAACAAATTTCCGCACGGACAAAACCTGATCGTTGTCGTCGATGCAGAGGATAACTTTCTTTGGTCGCATGATCCCCCAAAGCGCGCCGTTCCTCTTCGCAGAAGAGGCAATGCGCGCAGCTCGTCCGCAACCGGCAATGGGCCTCACTTCGGGGCAGCGTGCCTGCAAAGAAAAACAGCACGTCGGGCCCCGGCCATGTCCTCCGCCGGCCGGCGGTACAGAGGCAGAAAGGCCCAGCAGGGAACACGCCCTCGCTCGAACCAGACCGGGCAACCGGCCGTGTTCGAAACAAAAGATCCCCATCCGGCGAGCCAGCGAGTTTCCCGCAGGCCCATCCGCTCCCAGTTCAATTTTTTGTTGTTACGTTGGCGAAAGAAGCGCGCTGTCGAATCCCGATCAACGCTCGCTTGAGAGTAAGCAGCATCGGGCAGCCTGTAAACGGCGAATCTTCGGTGAATTTTCCGAGGATTTCAACCCCGACTTCCACCGCGGAATCGCTTTGCCTTGTAAATGCCCTCTCTCGAGTGTGGACGCTCTGTTGAAAGCGTGTGAATCCCCGAAGGAAAAACCGTCAGCCTGCACCACCGGCAGGGCGCACCATTTATTGCATTTTCATTTTGGGGCGGCATCGCAAAATCTGCGCGGGATTTTCTCATTGTCCCTGAAAGATTGCGGTTCTCTTCGGCAATCTCTGCGCCTTGACGCACAGCCGCCGGGAAAGGCACCATAGCTAGTCGTGAAGCTGCTTCGCATTTTCGGTGTCGTTCTTGTTGTCCTGGCCGCCACGCATTTCGCACGTAGCCAGGCCGTTGCCGTTATCGGCCCGCAGCCGGTCAGTTTTTCCGCTGCCGGTGAGACGGTGCACGGTGTCCTGTACCGTCCGAAGGCCGCGGGCCACCATCCCGCGATCGTTGTGATTCATGAGTGGTGGGGGCTGAACGACTGGGTCAAGCAGCAGGCCGAGATGTTCGCCAGCCACGGATATGTGACGCTGGCGGTCGATCTCTATCGCGGGCAGGTTGCAACCGATCCGGAGATGGCGCACGAGCTGATGCGGGCGCTGCCGCAGGATCGTGGCGTGGCGTATCTGCGCGGCGCGGATCGATATCTGAAGACGCTGTCTTACGTCCGCAAGGATCGCATCGGCGCCGTGGGATGGTGCATGGGCGGCAGCTTCGCGCTGCAGTTCGCCATTGCGGAGCCGACGTTGCGGGCGGTGGCGATCAACTACGGTGCGCCGGACTTTGACCCGGCCGCGCTCAAGAAAATTCATGCAGCCATTCTTGGCAACTACGGCGCGCAGGATCGCGGCATTACGCCGGCTGACATTCAGCGCTTCGCCGCGGAGATGAAAAAGCTGGGTCATCCCATCGACGTCAAGGAATATCCGGATGCGGGCCATGCGTTCCAGAACCCCAACAACAAGGGCGGCTATCGCGCGGCCGATACACGGGATGCCGACCAGCGTATGTTTGCGTTTTTCCGCCAGCACTTGAAGCGATAGCTCAGCCCGAAGGTGTCCGGAACCGGACACGTTTTTCGAATTCCAGACAGTGGCGCGACGCGTCATGCACTCTCTGCAACGTAATTTCAGCAAGTTAGGCGCGACAGCTTTGGCTGCTGGCTTGCCTTGTCGTATGGAGTAACTGGACGCCAATTCCGTCCAGCTCCGGAGCGACCACTCGATGCGAAGAATGCTTGCCGATTTGAAATATGCCCTGGGCCAATTGAAGAGAAGCCCGGGTTTTG
>JAKBDW010000280.1:0-2671 GCA_021834245.1 Pseudomonadota bacterium | reverse complement strand
ACCGGTGGCACGATGGCGGCCAATTGGCCAACACTGGCGCTATTCTGGTTTGCTCCTCGCATCTCGGGCAGCGTCGCGGATCCAATCTTTGGCAAGCCGCTCAACTTTTTCCTCTTCACTCTTCCCGCGTGGGACCTCATTGCCGGCTGGCTGCTCACCATGTCGGTGATAGCTTGCTTGCTCGCTGCGCTGTTCATCCTCGTCTCCGGTGGATCGCGCGCGCTCGGCGAGCGCCGCGCCAAGTACATCCCATTGCCCTGGCGTGGTGCATCCATCACGGTCGCGTTCCTGCTGCTCGTCGTTGCCCTGCAAACATATCTTGGCCGATTCGCGCAATTGTACGAGCATCACACCATCTTCGATGGTGTTACTTACACCGATGCGCACGTGACGCTCACGGGCATGTGGGTGGTCTGTGCGGCGCTTGTGTTGGGCGCCCTGATCGCTGCTTTCAGCGCTGTGCGGGCGCCACGCGGTTTTTGGCTTGTCGCAGCCATCGTTCCGGCTGTGGTCTGTTATGCCGCCGTCGGTGTGGTTGGCTGGTACGTGAGCAGCTTCCTGGTGAAACCCAATGAATTGGTCCGCGAACGGCCCTATATTGCACATAACGTCGAGGCGACACGGCGGGCTTTCGGCCTGGACCGGTTCGTACAGCGTGAGTTTCCCGCCGAGACAACCGTCGACGCAGTCGATGCAGCCAACAATCAGGCCACTCTGCAAAATATCCGCCTGTGGGATTGGCGTGCATTGCAGGACACACTGCGTCAGATTCAGGAAATCCGCACTTACTACGACTTCCCCGACATTGATATCGATCGCTACGAGATCAAAGGGACCATGCGCGAGACGATGCTCGCCACTCGGGAACTTAACGTCGAAAAGCTCCCCGAAAGCAGCCGCAACTGGATCAACGAGAAACTGATTTACACCCATGGTTACGGCATCACGATGAACCCCGTGAATGGATTCACGCCGGAGGGCCTGCCCACTCTGATGCTGAGCAATATGCCCGTGCAGAGCACGGTGTCCGGCCTCAACGTCACCCGTCCCGAAATCTATTTCGGAGAACTCACCGACACCGACGTGTATGTGAAAACGCGGCAGCAGGAATTTAACTATCCTCAAGGGGACACCAACAACCTGACATCCTACCAGGGCAATGGCGGCATCGTTCTGGGCGGCTTCCTGCGCCGCGTCCTGCTGGCGTTCGACCGCGGCGATCTGGCAAAGTTGCCCTTCAGCGATGACGTGAACTCGGAGAGCCGCCTACTGATGCGGCGCAACGTGCGCGACCGAGTAGCGGTCCTGGCGCCCTTTCTCACGTTTGAGCAGGATCCCTACATCGTGCTCGGCGATGATGGCCGCCTTTCGTGGATGATGGATGCGTTCACGACATCGGACAACTATCCATATTCCACGCATTACGGTCTGAACAACCGCGCCATCAACTATATGCGCAACAGCGTCAAGGTGGTGGTTGATGCCTACGATGGCACCACGACGTTTTACGTTTTCGACCCCGAGGACCCGATCCTGGCGGTATACCGCCGCATCTTTCCCAGCCTGTTCAAGGATGCCGCGGCGATGCCGGCAGACCTGCGCAAACATGTGCGCTACCCCGAGTCCTTGCTCAAGTTGCAGGCGGATGTCTACGGCCTGTATCACATGACCGATCCCGACGTGTTCTATAACCGCGAGGATCTGTGGACGGTCGCCACGGAAGTCGGAATGGCAGAGGGTGGGGGGCAAACCACCCAAGCCATGCAGCCGAATTTCGTGCTCATGAAACTGCCTGGGGAAACCAGCGAGGAGTTCGCTGAAATTCTTCCCTTCACGCCTGCAAATCGCAACAATTTGATTGGCTGGATTGCCGGACGCAGCGACGGCTCAAACTACGGCAAATCGGTCGTTTACAACTTTCCCAAGACCAAACTCGTGGACGGGCCGCTGCAGATCGAGGCGCGCATCGACCAGAATGCTCAGCTGTCAGGGCAATTGACTCTCTGGAATCAGCAAGGCTCGCACGTGCGGCGCGGCAGCCTGTTGGTCATTCCCTCGGGCCGCGCGCTACTCTATGCGGAACCGATTTATCTGCAGGCAGAGCGCAGCCCCATGCCGGAGTTGCGGCTGGTTGTGCTGGCGCTCCAGGACAAGCTCGCCTATGGGCCAACATTCGAGGCGGCGCTGAATGCCCTTTTTGGTGGCGGAACATCATCGCTGGCATCCAGCGGGGCGCCGCTGGCCGCGGCCGGCCCCGGACCGGCGAATGCACCTGCGACGGATCTCAACGGACTTATTGCCGAGGCGGCCAAGGACTTTGCCGACTACCAGCGGTTGACGGCGGAAGGCAAGCTGGGCGCAGCAGGACAGAAGCTCGATGAATTGAAAGCCGTAATCGACAGGCTAAGCGCGCTCCGGCGATAGCCGTTCCCGATGAGTGAATTCCGCATCCGGAAATGAGCCGTTGAGCTTCTTTCAGGAAGGAATGAATGAATGAATGAATGAATGACCAGAACCGTCGACCAGGGATCCGTGGAATAAGTCGCGCATGGGTTCCTTGAGCGGCTGCCTGGGGTTCTCCAACCGAGTTCAGCATGGCGCGATCTGCTTTTCCCGGTATGCCGCCAGATTGAACGCTGTCGACGCCTGGACTTGCAGACGTCATAGCAGC
>JAKBDW010000048.1:0-2671 GCA_021834245.1 Pseudomonadota bacterium | reverse complement strand
GTACGCTTCGTTGTCAGTTGCGCCCAGCCGAGCCGGGTGATCTACCATTCATCGAGGATGCATTGTCACATCCGCGTTTTCCGAAGAATCTACACCTCTCTGCCGCATATCGAGACGGCCGTTTATCGCAGTGGTTGCAGCGGATGTGTGAACTGAACAGCACGCCTGGATCTGCAATGTGGACAGTCGACCTCAACACGGGCATTCGGTCGATAGGGCAAGTCGGGCTTTTCGCCGGGAAGGAAAGGTATTCACTGTCATTCTGGCTGTCGCCCACCTATTGGGGCCAGGGTCTCACACAGGAAGCCGTAGCTAAGGTTGTCGCGCACTTCCGCAACGCTGTTGGCGCCAAACCCTTATGGGCAGGGGCCGCCATTTGGAATGAACCAAGTGCCCGAGTACTTCTAGCCGTTGGGTTTTCCGAGGGCGCATTGCTCGAAGATGGCTACTCAGTCGATGGTCAATCTTTTGCCGTCAGGCAATTTTGGTTTACTTCCGACGCGCCGATTTAATGCATCAACTGAGGCGTAACCTATCATTTCACCGGACGCTGCGCGATAAAGCCGCGCAGCGCCGGTCACTTCCACGTTGGGCCTCACAATTGGCGCTGTCTGCGACGTTGACGAAACTGGAAACCCATATGCTGGAAATGTTTTGCCAAAAACAGAAGCCCACCGGCCGTCAGTCCAAAATTGACATTGGCGCAGAACTGCTAACGTCGGTGCGTGAAATGAAGGCCGGTATTCGTGCTCGGGTTCATCGCCCGGAGATTTCGGCAATCGCGCACGCTCGTTTGGTGACCGATCTTTCGCAAACTGCGTTCGCAGCGCTGCCCGGAGTTTCTGTGCGTACGCTCCAAGATTGGGAGCAAGGTCGTCGCGAACCATCGGGTGCGGAAAAGACCCTTTTTCGCGTCGCCGAGCGCCACCCCGAGATACTGCAAGAACTTGCTGCGTGACGTGGTGCGGCCCAACCCGGCGTTGCAGGGGACGCTCCGCCTGTCGGCGGCGCGCTCCTGAACTTGGACGTTGGGCGTCTCAGTAGTGGAAGCGTAATTGAGCGATCTGGAGTGCATCACCCTCGACGCGATACACCATGCGATGCTCATCTGTTATGCGGCGTGACCAGAAGCCTGAAAGCGCATGTTTCAGCGGCTCTGGCTTGCCCACTCCGCTGAAGGGCTTGCGTTGCGTCTCACGAATCAGCTTATTGATTCGCTCCACCATGCGTTTGTCTTGCTTTTGCCAATACAGGTAGTCTTCCCATGCCTCGTTAGCGAAAATCAACTTCACTTAGCCAGCTTCCGCTCAACGCCTTTGCCGGCGTTCAGTTGAGCAGTGGCCGCCAGAAGTCGCTTGGCGTTAGCCGGCGTGCGCAAAAGGTACGCAGTTTCTTCCAGCGCCTTGTAGTCTTCGAGCGAAAGCATCACTACGGACTGTTCTCCGTTGCGAGTGATGATCAAAGCTTCATGGTCGTCGCAAACGCGGTCCATTGCGCTAGCAAGGTTTGCACGAACGGTGGTGTAGGTAATCGCATCCATAGCAGCCTTCCTTATATGTACGCTTTACTGTACAGCATCAGCGGCCGCTTGTATAGTGTTGCAACACCGATGCCCAACCCTGCGGTGCAGGGGACGCTGCGCGATAAAGCCCGCGCAGCGCTCCTGACCTTGAACGTTGGGCGTCACAGTTCGCCAGCACCTATACACCGCCGTTATGCTAGATTTCCGACGAGCGACATTTTAAGAGGAGAACCGTAAATGCCTACAGGTACTGTGCGACTGCATCGTGTGCTCCGCGCGCCTCCTGAGCGCGTGTATCGGGCGTTCCTGGACGCCGACGCAATGGCGAAGTGGCTACCGCCGTCCGGCTTCACTTGTAAAGTGAACCACATGGATGCCAAGATCGGCGGCACCTTTCGGATGTCGTTTACAAATTTCACGACAGGGAACAGCCATTCCTTCGGTGGCGAGTATCTCGAACTTATTCCTCACAAGCTGATTCGCTACACCGACAAGTTCGACGACCCGAACTTGCCAGGAGAGATTCAGGTGACGGTAGCCTTAACGAAGGTGTCCTGTGGTACTGAGATCAACATCGTGCAAGAAGGGCTGCCTGAAGTTATTCCCCTTGAGATGTGCTACCTCGGGTGGCAGGAATCCCTTGCGCAACTTGCAACACTCGTCGAGCCCGAGATCCCGGACTGATACGTTCAGGCCGGTGAATTCAGACCTTATGCGGCCCCAAGCTCTCGGCGTCCCTGCCCGTGCACTCAAGCGCCATCCAGCAGCTCTCGTCTTACCTGGTTGGGAGATTTCTCTTGAGGCCGCCGCATGACCGCTCGTTCCAGCGGACGCTGGCGGTAGCGCAATCTCGGCGCGGCGATCGTATGCAGAATGCGCGCCCGACTGCAGGCAGAGAAAAATGACGAACGATGATCGCACCAAGATAATTTCCAGGGGAACGCCGGAATCAGCGGCCATGTTGGCGAGCGTCAGACGAGCTATGGCGATCACCGCCAATCTCAACCGTTTGACCTTCAACGATGCGGATGAAGTCCGGGCCTTGTTCAGCGAGCTCATCGGCAAGAAGGTGGACGACAGCTTTGTATTAATCCCGCCGTTCTACACCACCGGCGGGGTCGATATCAGCGTCGGGCGCAACGTTTTCGT
>JAKBDW010000472.1:0-10910 GCA_021834245.1 Pseudomonadota bacterium | reverse complement strand
GGTCAAGCCGTTGCGCAGTTGGATGCGCACGTTGGGCAGACCGCGCAAGGTGAGGTTCATGGTGGCAAGGCGCACCATTTTCGGGTCAACGTCGTTGCCGTAGAAGGTGCTGTTTTGCAGCACGGACACTTGTGCCGCCGATAGCTTGTCGCCAATGCCGCGCTTTTGCAGCTTGCCTTCGGCTTCCGCTTCGCTGATCCCGCTGGGCGACGAATTGGCGAGGCGAATGTGATTGAAGGCCGCTGCCAGAAAGCCTGCCGTCCCCGCTGCCGGGTCATAAATCGTTTCGCCGATCTTGGGGTCGAGCATGTCCACGATGGCGCGGATGACGTGGCGCGGGGTGCGGAACTGGCCGAGTTCACCGGCCTGCTTAATCTGGCGCAACACATGCTCGAACAGATCGCCCTTGGTATCGGCATCCGATTGATCCAGGTGCAACCCGTCCACCAGATTGACGACTTGGCTCAACACGGTGGGTTCGTCGATGGTGAGACGCGCACCATTCATGAAGTTGAACGCGGAACGCTCCGCCACTTCCGCAAAGAAGGTGAATACTTCATCGCGCACAAAGCGCACCAATGTTTCACCGCTCAAGCCCTTGGCCCACACCGACCATTTGAAACGGTCTTTGGCGATGGACGTGATGTTTTTTGCAGGCGCATTGAGTGGGTTTTTGAGTTCCCATACACCGGCAAACAGCGATTCGTATTTCTGCTTCATCACCTTGGCCTTCATGGTGTTCTCGGCATCAATGCCTTCGATCAGGTAGAAGAAGAACAGGAAGGAAAGCTGCTCGGCGTTGCTCATCGGGTCGGGATAGCCGCCACCGTAAAGGTAGTTGCGTATCTGCTCGATGGACTGGCGCATTTCTGGGGTTAACGGCATTGCGGGTTCTTTCTGTGGTGAGGCGGGTTACTGCGTGGTGGCAGAACGTGTTGTTTCTATCGTTTGAGTTGTTTCCGCATGTTCGTTGAAGACGTTGGCATTGAGGCTTTCCATCACTTCATCCAACTGGGTTTTGCCACCAAAGATACGCAGCGCATTCTGGTAGCCACCCTGGGAACTGAAGATAGGCAGTGCGAAATAGTCGCTGGTGAATTCATCCCATGTTTCGGCATTGGCGCGTATCTGGCTGCCGACCACACGCAACAGGGTTTCTTGGGCGGGCGTGATGTCGGTGCGTGAAACTAACCACGCCTCGAAGCGTGCCCCCAGTTCGTTGGCTTTCTGCTCGGATGCTTCCGGGAAAACGATGTTGCCGTCTTCATCCACCGTCACCCAAGAGCGGGTGGTCGGATCAATGTGGTCGTCGATGTCGAGCGACAATAGGCGGCGTGCTTCATAAGGTTTTTTGCGCGGTTGCTTGGCAACGATGATGCCGCCCGGCGCATAGGCTTCATCATCGCCGTGATAGTCGGCCACGCCGACAAAGTCGAACATGGTGAACACTGGCTTGTTCTGGGATTTACGCGTGCCGCGTCCGCGCATCTGCTGATACAGGATGATGGACTTGGTGAAACGGGCGAACACCAGATTGGCCACTTCCGGGCAGTCAAAGCCGGTATCCAGCATATTCACCGACACCAGTATTTGCGGGAACAGTTCTTTCTTGAATCGTTTTATTTTGGTCAGACCATCCACGGTGTCGTCCTGCCCCATGCCGGACACCACATAGTCGGCATAGCGCACATTGGGAGAGGTCTTTTTGTCGGCGAAGGCATCATCAAACATTTGCGCCAGCGTTTCGGCGTGGCGTTTGGTGACGGCGAACACGATGGTCTTGCCCAGCAGCGGCTTGCGCTGGATGCCTCGATGGTCGATGTAGCCGTTGTCCATCACTTGGCGGAACTCGCGCACCAGCGCGCGGTTGCGTTCGGGAATGGTGAAGCGGCGTTCCAGCGCGTTCGGGTCGATCATCACAGAAGCGGATTCCTTGAACAGCCCTTCAAATTCCTGCCTGGTCTTGGCATCCATCGCCGACCAGTCGAGTTCATCGCGCTTGACCTCGAAGCCGCCTTCGGCAGCGGTCTTGATAGTCTTGGCCTTGTATATCTGGTACGGCACGAGATAGCCGTCGCGTATCGCGTCCTTGAGCTTGTAGATGAAGGTGGGCTTGTTCACCTCGAAGAAGCGCAAGGTATCGCGCACAAACAGTTTGTCGTCTTCGTCCTCGGTGGCCGTCTCTTCACCGCCGACACAAGGCGTGGCAGTCAGACCGATCTGGACACCATCGAAGTGCTTGAGCACCCCGCTCCACTTGCCGTAGATGCTGCGGTGGCATTCGTCCGAAATAATGAGGTCAAAATATCCGGCTGAATATTCGCCGTAGATGTTGATCATGCTTTGCAGCGTGGTGATGGTGATGCGCTTCTCATCCTGAAAGCGTCGGCCAGCCCGCAGCACGTAAGACGGGTAATCCGGCAGGTGTTCGGCGAAGGCATCTTCGGTTTGTATCGCCAGCGGGATGCGATCCACTAAAAATAATACGCGTGTGATTGCATTCGCCTCGAACAACCGCTTGATAAGCGCGGCGGCGGTGCGTGTCTTGCCGGTGCCGGTGGCCATTTCCACCAACAGCTTGCGCCGACCTTGTTCAATTTCTCGGCAAACTGTTTGGATACATTCCTGCTGATAGTCCCGTCCGGCGATCTTGACATCTATGGGAACGGTATGCGGTTTGCGCGCGACTTGCAGTGTGGCGTAGCGGCGTTCCAAATCATCTTGTTTGAAGAAAGTTTTGACGGGACGCGGATAGGCTTCATGCTGCCATTCCCAGAATTGGATCTCGTTGCCGTTGGCGAGGAAGATGTAGGGAACCTTGAGCTGCTTGGCGTAGTTCTTGGCCTGCTCGGCGGCATCGCCGGGACTGACCGAAAAACGCTTGGCCTCGATTACGGCCAGCGAGCGTCCATGTCGGTCGCACAGCACATAATCGGCGCGCGTACCGTCTTCCAGTACCACTTCAAATCGGACGCTAAAACCGTCGGCGAGACTCCAGCCTTGCGCGGCGAGCTGGCTGTCGATAATGACGCGGGAGAAGGCTTCGTTGGCGGATTTCATGGGGTGCGAGGGTAACACAGCACAGGGCGAATTTGGACAACTACTCCCCGCCAGGGCAAACCCTCTCACGCAATTCCTTACCCGCCTTGAAATGCGGCACATACTTGGCGGGCACTTTTACTTTGTCGCCATTCTTGGGATTTCGTCCCAAACGCGGCGGATGGTAATTCAGGCCGAAACTGCCGAAGCCACGGATCTCGATGCGACCGCCGCGAGCCAGCGTGCCGGACATGACATCGAGGATGATTTTAACGGCAAGTTCTGCGTCCTTGGCCAGCAGTTGAGGATGTAACTCGGCCAGGCGGTTGATGAGGTCGGATCGGGTCATGTTGGAATTGTTGAAGTTTCGATTCGATGAATTTTTTGGAATGATGAAATCCGTTCAATTTCTTTTCTTGGAACTCCCGCTTCCTTAGCAAATTCCGGCCAACGTCCGACCGCATCAATAATTCGATCCAATGTTTCCATTGGATGCTTAACGTTGTAATTGGCGGCAAGAATCAATAAATCAGCTTTAGTAATGTTTGCTACTTTGCCATTCACCATCATTTGGTGCTTTGAAGTTTTCTTTTCTTGATCTGGATCGTGTGAAAAACATACGTCATAAGCTGGCGCTAATTGCCATTCATTTTGATCATTCAATAAAAATGCGAAGTTTTTCGTGTGGTCATCACAGTTTACTGAAGCCACATTAAATGCGCAGCGGATCCATGCCTGCTGAATTGCGGCGGCCCCTAAATTCATATTTAAAATGGTGCGGAAATATTGGTCGTAACTATGGGCATAAGGCATGTTGAAATCCAGTTGCGCAAGCCCGCACAAAGAATGCATATGTAATTTTTTGTTTCCTTCTCGATCAAAGCGTTTGGTCATAAAATGCGCGCGCCCATTCTCTTCAAAAAGAGAACAGGGATTCATTGTTAATCCCGCATTGAGGGCCATTAAGTGATAGGCATATTCGGTTCGTCCAAACCCTGCGGATATACCAAGAGTACGCACATCCTTTTCCACATCGAATTTGAGTAGCCAGTGTTCAAATCCGTGGGGTAAATCGAATTGCCCAGAAACGACCTCTTTTGACACAGGATTCCATCCAATCACGGCCTTTGCTCTTGCCCCACCCGCTGAACTACCCACATCCATGATGTCTTGTGCATCTTGCATGATCTCGCCGCGCAAAGCTCGGCGTGCGTCTTCCACTAAATGTGCCATCTGAAGCGAAGTAGCGACATGATGTTCGTTTCGATCCGCTATCGCTGGCTCGAATTCCAACGCTCCGGTTGCCCTACGCCCGACATACAGCAACCGTTGCAATGTAGTGATGCTTCCTATTTTTTGACTTTTAAGAAATGCGTCGATCACAGCGTTGCCGAATTTATCTGGAAGTGCATCGGCCAAAAATCCTGGCAACCCATAAAATGTCTCTACCCTTAAATTTGGAAAGCTGTAAGACCTGTTTAAATTTAACGGCACATGTAAGGGAGATAACTCTATCTTAGACTGTGCGAATGAAGGTGCGTATTGGAACTCGTAGACTCCCGGCCTGCCGCGTAGTGGTGCAACAGCGCCAACAGTTTGGCCCCATATTTTTACTTCAACCAGTCGCACGTCTTCCATCGTTATGCCTTGCTTTTTATTGTGCGCGGCGCGCGCTTACGAATCTTTTTCTTTCTTTCTGCTTCAAGTAATTCCATCGGCGTTGGTGACGAAATATCGGGCACTATATTTTCCAGGCCATCAAGCAGATCTAGCGCACGCAACATGGCGATGAAGTTACCCATTGTTGTGGCTCCGGTGCTTTCAAAACGCTTCAATGGTGTGAGGCCCACACCACTTTTACGCACCAATGCGTCCCGCGAAAGCGCTGCCCCCCTTGGGGAAATACGCCATTCTTTAATAGATGTCGCCAAGCGTAGTGCGATTTCGCCATCAGTGAGGTGATACAAACTCATGGGGGATCCCCGTTCTAAATTGATTAGGAAAAATTATCATGGTTGCCTCACCTAGTCAATCTAATAATAGTCTTTTATCGCGATATTATTGCGATATTGTTCTATTTTTAGACCTACAATTCCTCACCAGCACGTAACACCAATTGCTTGCGCAGCCAGTGAGTTGGGAGTAGATTTCGCTCTGAGCCGATAACGCTTTGCAGGATCCTAGGTAATTACATCCCAGACGTTGCAGAGAATTGTCGGCTTTTTGCATTCAGGTTATCGCTGGAGAAACGAATGTTGACCTACGTTGAAGAGCTTGCCAAATCCGGTGGCAATTTGTCATTGGATGAATACAAGCGTTTGCACCAAGAACAATGCCGTCAAGATATCAAAGCCGGAATAGTTTCTGAGGAATCAATGCACCTCTTTAGCCGAGAGTCAGCGAGCAAAATAAAGATCGAATATCGTGATGTTGATTATGACTAACAAGTAAATTTCCACTTGGGCCGCGCTTACCCTGATTAACAAAACTATCGCAAGCAGTTTCAATGAGTTGCGAGTAAATTCGCACTGAGCCGATGACACTTTGCAGGACCCCGGGCAATTGGAGCCCGGACGTTGCAAGGAATTGTCGGCTTTTTGCATTTTTGCATTTTTGCTTTTATACCTCGACGACCAACTTGGGGTTGAAATGGAAGTTTTCTATGCCGCGATAAGTATCGTACCCGCGTGGGTTGCAAATAACGCGCGTGCCATTGGCTACATAGTCCAGATTGTCGTGCGTGTGCCCGTGTATCCACATGCTCATCTTGCCAAACAGATGATCCAAGTTGGGGTTTCGGGTGCAGTGGAACGGAAAACCGGGTTAGGTATTTGTCATTGATTATCGAGTAGTAGTGCTGCCCGCCGTTCCCGCACACTCGGAATTTGTAGCCCTCCATTCCTGCGACTGCACTGACTACTCTTCGTCCTCCGGATCCCGTAGAGGGCGCAATTCGCCTTTGGCGACAGCATCAGGCACCGAGAACGAATACCGACCCAGCATGTTGATGTGCTCGTGCAGGAGCGGCGACAACCGCGCCACGTCTTCGTCCTTCACCGTGTAGCCGTCAGCGCGCAGTTGGTCCAAGGCGGCCTCCATGTACATGGAGTTCCACAAGACGATCATGTTTAGCACCAAACCAAGCGCACCCAACTGGTCTTCCTGCCCTTCGCGGTAATGCTGGCGCAACTCGCCACGCTTGCCATGAAATACGGCCCGCGCAACACTGTGGCGCCCTTCACCCCGGTTCAGCTGCGTCAGCGTTCCCCGGCGTTTGGCTTTGTCATCGATGTAGGTCAGCGTGTGTAGCGTTTTGTCGATCCGGCCGAATTCCGCGATAGCCAGCGCCAGCCGGGTTGGCCGATCACCGACCTGGAGCGTGCGCATGATGCCGGTGGCCGGCACCAGACCGAGCTTGAGTGATCCAACTAGGCGCAGTATGTCGTCCCAGTGCGGTACGATTTTTTGCAAGCTCAGGTTATGCGCCGAAATGGTGTTGAGCAGGCCGTAGTCAGCCTGCGGGTCGATGCGCCAGAAGCGCGTGCCGCCGACATCCGCCAGTCGCGGACTAAAGCGATAACCGAGAAGGCGGAACAGGCCGAACACCACGTCGCTGTAAGCGCCGGTATCGGTCATGATCTGGGTCGGCTGAAGATCCGTCTGCTGTTCAAGCACCACGGCCAGCAGGATCAGACTATCGCGTAAGGTGCCAGGTACGGTGATGTCGTTCAGGCCAGAGAACTGGTCGGAGATCAGGTTGTACCAGGTGACGCCGCGACCAACACCAAAGTATTTGGGATTTGGGCCGGCATGCACCGTGCGCACCGGCACCACGAAACGGATACCGTCGGCCGATGCCACCTCCCCGCCGCCCCACAGGTTGGCCAACGCCAGGCGACTTTGCGCCGTCACCAGTATCGCGTTGGCGGCCGTCAGCGTATCGTCGCGCACATAGTTTTGGTCTACCCAGGACAAGCGGTCGCGTTTGAGCGCCGGGATGTCGCCGCGAATCAGCGGCTCCGGCCCGGTATTGCAGGCTTCGGCCATCAGCACCGCGCACAAGCTGATAGGGAGATCGGTGGCGCGGGCCGTACGCTCCGAGAGGTGGGTGAAGGCGTCGGTGAAGCCGGTTCGCGCAGCTACCTCAAGAATCAGTTCGGGCAAGTCCACGCGCGGCAGCATGCCGGCGACCCTCTCCCGCAATGCGATCAGCGAAGACGGTTCATCCAGCTTGTCCAATGGACTAAGTACCAACTCTTGTTTGTCGCCAACCTGATCGAAACGCACCGCCGGGTTGTCGGGCAACCGAGAGGCCACGGCGCGATAGGTACGATCCAGCTCGTTGGTCAAAGCGGTCAAGGTCGGCTCTGGGTGGGCCGACAGTCCAAGCGTCCGGCAAATGATCGGCCGGGTGTCTTCCCATTCGGCGCCATCGAGCAGGCCGGCACGCGGATCGGCATAGCGCCAACTAGGCGATACGAAGACATCGCGCCGACGTAAGGCGATGTGCAACTCATCGAGCACGCAGAAAGTGTAGGCATGGAAATCGACGCTGCCATCCTCGCGCAGAACATGTCGCTGCCACGGTTTTCTGATCACCTCGCGTGGTGCGTCGTTACCTGGTTTCTTGCAGGCGATGTTGCTCCGCAGCCAATCAAAGGCAGCAACGACCGGCTCGCCAGCCACATTCGCACCGAAACGAATGTGCTCGACCAAGGCCGGCAGGAAACAACGCACCGTCTTGTACTTGGCGTCCAGCTCCTGGTAATACACGTTGTCGGCCGGTCGGATCAGCGCATTGACGCCTTCGAGCGCCAACGTAAGCGCGTTTCGTGGAATTTTCTCGAACAATCGGGTGCGCAGATCGCCATCCGGCAAACTGGTGTCCAGCAACATCTGGCAGGCGCTGGCCAGCGTTGCCGCCGCCTGATCGAGATCCTTGAGCGTGCGCAGGCGCGACTTCTTGTCCGCCTTGATGGCGTCGCCGAACAATTCGCGCAGGAGCACCTCCAGCACTTCCAGTCCATCGTCCTGCGCGCTGGCTTCCAGGCAATGCACGAAGGCGACCAGCGTGGCCAGGCGGCGTGGATTCGGCAAGCGCAGGATGGCACTGACCTTGGCGGCACCGGCAAACCGGGCCAACGCCGCCACCCGGGTCGCTGGAATACGGGCTGCTGCGGGCAGCCTGATACCCAATTCGCGCACCGAGTGCAGTCGCATAAGCGCGACGACCAAGGATCGGCTGCTCACCATGACTGGCCCTTTGCGCAACTGATCCAGTGGCGAACTCCTGCTGCCAGTCGGTGCCGGTCCAGCAAAGGGCGTATAGCCAGCGGGTCAGGCGGAAACCGATCCGGCGTTCGGTGATTTCGACATAGCCGTAGTGGGTTTGAATTTCAGTCGCGTGCTGCCAACGCTGCTCGCCCGTACTGTAGGCTTTGGCATCATCAACTGTCTTGATGCGCAGTTGCTTGGCCAGCGTATGCAGTACCGGCGCCGGCACGGCCAGCGGGCTTTCCAGGAAGGTGCCGAGATAACGCAACGTCCCGAGCTGCACGGCGAAGCCAAGCCGGTTGTGTGCGCCGCGCTTCTGCGCGATCAATGCGTGGTCGCTGTCGTCCAGGTGGAAGTAACGGGCGAGGTCGTCGGCCGATGGCGCTCCGGTGTATCGGCCATAGCTTTCGCGCTGTTCATTAGAGAGAAAGCTGACCGGCATGAGTGCTCCTGTTGAAGGGCAACAACCCTGTTACGACTTGCCTTGGTGCATGGCCCAAATTCGCTTGACCTGGCTGGTGCTGCATCCAGCCAATTCGGCAGTTTTCTGGATCGTATGGCCAGCTACCCGCAAGGCCACAATGCGCTGGTGGGTGGGGTCATCCGGTTTTCTCCCCTTATATTTTCCGGAAGCCTTGGCAAGTTGCACGCCTTGGCGCTGCCGCTCACGGCGGGTTTCGTAATCGTCGCGTGCCATTTGCAGGGCCAGCTTGAGTAGGAGTTCCTGAACTGACTCCAGCACAATCTTGGCCACGCCATCGGCTTCGGCGGCGAAGTCGGAGAGATCAACCAGACCCGGTACCGCCAGCCGGGCGCCTTTGGCCCGGATTGAGCCAACCAGTTGCTCGGCCTCGGCCAAGGGGAGTCGGCTGATACGGTCGATCTTCTCGGCAACTACCACCTCGCCCGGTTGCAGGTCAGCAATCATCCGCAGCAATTCGGGCCGGTCGGCGCGGGCACCCGAAGCCTTTTCACGGTAGACGCCGGCGATGTAATAGCCGGCCGCCCGTGTGCTGAGCTCAATCTCCGCCTGCCGAGTGAGGTCCTGCTCTTCGGTACTGACGCGAAGGTAAATACGGGCGACGTTCATGGATGCTGGCCAAAATGGGTATACGGAACTTGGCTAACTATAGACGGTATGGCCAATAAGGCAAAACACGATGTAAATTGTCCACAACCAATTTAGCTATTCATGTTGGCCAGATCGACGCCAGAGTAGCGTCGGCCATTGACTTCAGTGTTGCACCAAGTGATACAATGAGTCATGAGAGTTTTCAAGACACGGGTATTTGATCGTTGGGCTGGGAAAGCTGGCGTCACCGACACCGCTTTGTTGAAGGCCGTTTCAGATATTGAACGCGGGCTGATTGATGCGGATCTGGGTAGCAACCTGTTCAAGCAAAGGGTGGCGCTACCTGGACGAGGCAAAAGCGGTAGCACGCGCACTTTGCTGGCCACACGGTTCGCTGGCACGTTGTACTTTCTTTTCGGGTTTGAGAAGAAAGATCGCGACAACATCACCCAGCGCGAGTTGGGGATTTACCAGAGCCTCGCGAGCACATTGAATGTCGTAACCGCTGCGGAGCAAGGCCGTCGCGAACGAGTGGCGGAGGGTGTGCGGTGTGGCGGGCTTCGTGATGCCTGCTTGTTCTACGGCACGTTTGAAGGCGCGCTGAAAGGTCTGGTCATACATGTGATGGCGACGCACGACACCGCTCCGTGGATCGGTCGAATGCGTGTGCTGCGCAAAAACCCAGAACCACGGCCAGGAATGCCCGGCGCGCGGATACTTCCGCTCAAGGGCGTCGGGAAGCGCAACGCCGCTGCGGCCCTCGGCCTGGTCCTTCAGCCACCATGCCCGTGCACGCGACAGCTGCTCGCGCAGGCTGGGTGCCAAGCTCTCGGGTAACATCAAGGCCCGATCCTTGGAGCCCTTGCCCTCCCGCACGATGATCGTGCCGTGATCGAAATCCAGATCCTTGACCCGCAGTTGCAAACCCTCACTGATCCGCATGCCCGTTCCATACAGAAGCTGGGCGAACAAACGATGCTCGCCTTCCAGAAAACCGAGGATGCGAACCACTTCATCCGGGGTCAGCACCACCGGCAAGCGCCGCGACGGCCGAGGTCTTCCGATCTCCTGAAGCCAAGGCAGATCCACACACAGCACCTTGCCGTAGAAGAACAGCAAGGCCGCCAATGCCTGCCGATGCGTGGATGCCGAAACCTTACGCTCGTTTGCCAGCCAGGACAGAAATGCCTCGACTTCGCTGCTGCCCAAGGTTGCCGGGTGACGCACACCGTGGAAACGGATGAAGGCACGAACCCAGTGGACATAAGCCTGTTCGGTTCGTAAGCTGTAATGCAAGTAGCGTATGCGCTCACGCAACTGGTCCAGAACCTTGACCGAACGCAGCGGTGGTAACGGCGCAGTGGCGGTTTTCATGGCTTGTTATGACTGTTTTTTTGTACAGTCTATGCCTCGGGCATCCAAGCAGCAAGCGCGTTACGCCGTGGGTCGATGTTTGATGTTATGGAGCAGCAACGATGTTACGCAGCAGGGCAGTCGCCCTAAAACAAAGTTAGTACCACTGAAA
>JAKBDW010000269.1:0-10919 GCA_021834245.1 Pseudomonadota bacterium | reverse complement strand
CGCTCAATTTGCTGAGGTCCTGGCCGTCAAGCTGCACCGTGCCTGCACTTGGTGTATCGAGGCCGCCGAGCAGGTGCAGCAAGGTGCTCTTACCGGCGCCGGAGGCGCCGATGATGGCGATCTGTTCGCCGCGCACGAGGCGGAAGTCGAGGTGGCGCAATACCGGGACATTGAGTTTGCCCTGGGTGAACGTCTTGGACAGCCCGGTGCACTGCAGTACGAGATCGGCCTTCATTCGTAGCGCAAGGCCTCTGCAGGTTGGGTCTTAGAAGCGCGCCAGGCCGGGTAAATCGTCGCCAGGAAGCTCATGATGAGCGAGACGCTGGTAACCGTAATGACATCGGACCACTTGAGCTCCGATGGCAGCTCGCTGATGTAATAGACGCTTTTTGGCAGGAAGTTCACGTGAAACAGCTGCTCGATGAACGGCACGATGGTCTTGATGTTGAGCGCGAGTGTGACGCCCCCGACCGTTCCGATGAGGGTGCCGATAATGCCGATGACAGCGCCCTGCACCAGAAAGACAGCCATGATGCTGGCAGGGCTTGCGCCGATGGTGCGCAGAATGGCGATCTCTGCTTCCTTGTCGGTAACCACCATCACCAAAGTTGAAACGATATTGAACGTTGCCACCGCGACAATAAGAAAGAGGATGACGAACATGACGGTCTTTTCCGTCTTGAGGGCACGGAAGAAGTTGGCCTGCTGGCGGGTCCAGTCTTCCACGCGCACGTCGGGACCGAGCTTGTCGGCCATGACATCGGCCAGGGCTGGCGCCTGATAGACATCGGCAAGCTTGATGCGCAGTCCGCTGATTCCCTGGGACATCTGGTAGAGCTTGGCGGCGTCGTTGAGCTGGACCACCGCCATTCCGCTGTCGTATTCGTACTCGTCGAAATTGAAGATGCCTACGACAGTGAAGCGCTTGAGCCGGGGCAGCAGGCCGATCGGTGTGATTTCCCCTTGAGGCACGATCAATGTGACGCGTGAACCGACGTCGACCCCAAGGCGCCACGCGAGATCGCGGCCAAGAACGATACCGAATTGGCCGGGTTTGAGCGCAGCCAGGCTCCCGGCCACGATTTTTTTGCCGATGTCGGTGACTTGTGTCTCATCCGATGGCAGGATACCGCGCACCAGCACGCCGCTCGATGCACGCCCGCTGGTAAGCATTCCCTGTCCTTGTACATAGGGTGCCAAGCCGACGACACCCGGAATGTTCTTGACCTCTCCTGCCACCTGCTCCCAGTGACGCAGCGGTCCATCTGCCCCGCTCACCGTGATGTCGGAGATGACGCCGAGAATACGGTCGCGCAGCTCATGGTCGAAGCCGTTCATGACCGAAAGCACGGTAATGAGGGCAGTAACACCGATGAAAGTGCCCAGGATGGATACCAGGGAAGTGACGGAAATGAAGCTGTTGCGCCGCTTGGCGCGCGTGTAGCGTAGGCCGACAAAAAGCTCGTACGGTCGAATCATGGGGAGCTCATTAAACCACAGTGCCGAAGCGCAGGAAACGGACTGGCCGCACGTTGGAACAATTTATTGAAATGATCGTTCCACATGAAATCCAGCGACCCGCTTCCCTGCGCCGTATATCGAATCCGGTCTTAGAGTACCGGCACGCGTGCCTGTTCCATGGGGAAACCGTCTTTTTCTGCTGGAATTGACCCAAAGTGTGGGTGACCACGCGCCACATCAGACGGTTGAACAGGCGCAGCTGGTATTAATAATTCGTATTGTCGGCCGGGCGGCGAAAGCGATGGCGCCGGAACCAGCCAAGAATCTCTGATTTTAACTGACAACGCTTCGAGAACGCAGGTCAGCAGTACGGGTGTTGCGCCGTCTTTGTCATGAATCGAGGTTCAAGTACGGGCTCCGCCAAGACGCCAGCGGAACCCGCCGCATCGCCGTCAGGCATGCCTTACTGGTTGCCGATGCGCCCGATCATGGGCAGTACCCCATTGCCGCCCATGACATTGGGAAGCTGTCCGTTCCATTTGGCAACGGCCTGCTGTTGGATGATTTCGGGGGTAAGGCTTGCGCGCAACAGTTGTTGCGCTTTGGCCTGCGCGGTGGCTTCGACGATTTTCTGCTGCGCTAAAACCTGCGCCTTTTGCAGCTCGTAAGTAGCCTGCAACGCCTTTTGCTGGGCCACCTGCTTTTCTTCGATAGCTCTGGAAAATTCGGCTGTGAACTTGAAGTTTGTGATATTTACGCTGTCCACAACGATATGAAACGGTGTCAATGCGGTGCGAATTTGCAACTCGATCTGGTTGCGAACTTCGTCACGATGTACCACCAGATCTTCCGCGTTGAACAATGCCGTCACCTGCTTGACGGCATTGGAGATGGCGGGCTGGATTATTTTGCCCACGAGCGCCGGCTCATTGCCAATGTGCTGGTAAATCCATTCGGCATCGGCCGGCAGAATGTGCCAGTTCGTGGCAACCTCGGTATGAACATCCTGCAGGTCTTTGCTCGCAGAGGTTTCGACAGCCTGTGAGTTTTGGATCTGAACATTCATTTTTGTGACGGTCTGCGCAAACGGGATCTTCACGTGCAATCCCGGATCCAGCACACCGTGCTGGACGGCACCCCAGGTCATGAGAACGCCGCGTTGCCCCGGTCCTATCTGCACGAAGGTGCCGAATGCGAGCATGACCAGCAGCAAGAAAATTAAAGCGGCTCCGGCAGATTTGACGAACCCCGGTTGCGAAGCCACTGCCTGTGCGCGCATGTTCACGAATCACTCCTTATCCAATTTTTTAGGCTAGGAAGCTGGATGGTACACGAGAATTTTTGCGAAAACTCTATGCCGTTGGTTTGTGTTGGTCTGCCAACGCAGCAGATCGTGAGCGCGACCGCGAAGTTGCCGGCCTGGCCCTGGGTAAGCGATTTACCCCGGGGGCAAACTCGATTCGGCACTGGCGTGAATCTGCAACACTTTTCTTTTCGACAGTGATGCCGGCCTCAGGATCGTCCCCGATTACGCGCAAGGCGGCTGAGTGCGGCACGCAAAGCCGGGTCAGCAACATCGCTGGCTGTCTGCTCGAGAAGTTTGAGGCTTGCGGCAGAAAGCGGGTTGGCTGGTATAGGGCGAGCCACCTGTTGCCTGCCTTCCCCCGGCGGCAGAATGCGTACCTGCAAAGATATGATCTGACGGAAAAAAGGTATCTGGCGCAATCGTTGAATCAGTCCTTGCTGCTGATGGCGGATACGACTCGCCCAGGCCGATGAATCTGCGGTCAGGCTCAGCTGGCCGCGTGCGTAACGCGTTGGCCGCACATGATGGCATAGCGGCTCGCCAACCGTGCCAATCCAGGCCTCACTGACCTGCGGCAGCAAGCGCAGGTCATCCGGCATGCCCAGGTTACGCAATGTTTCCTGTGAAAAGAAACTCCCGATTCTGCGTGCGGCGCGCTTAGGCGCGAGATCGTCCGAGGGCAATTTAGGCATGGGGTGATTATCCGCGTTCGGGCGCAGCTTGCAAAGTCACACGCTTCATAGCATGGCCGTCGGGCTTGGCAGGCGAACCGTATTATAATGATCTGCATGACCACCGGCGAACGGAATCATGCAATTACTGCCAACCTGGACCGGATCCGGTTGACCATTGCTGAGGCGGCCGCATCGGCAGGTCGTGATGCGAGCGAAATCAAGCTCGTGGCGATTTCAAAAAACCAGCCAATAGAACTTATCGCAGCAGCAGCAGCGGCCGGACAGCGGATTTTCGGCGAAAACACGGTGCAGGAGGCACTGCTTAAGCTGGCGCATTTCCGCAACGAGGCGTTCGAGTGGCATTTCATTGGGCATTTGCAATCCAACAAGGCCAAGTCTATTCCGGGGAATTTTCCGTGGTTGCATTCCCTCGACAGCGTGTCGGTGGCGCAACGCCTCGCGCGATTCGCAAGCGCACAGCACAATTCGCTCAATGTGCTGATAGAAGTGAACATCACTCACGACCCGGCCAAACATGGGATAGCGCCTGAGCAGCTGCTGCCCTTTTTGGAAGCTTGCCTGAAATCTCCCCTGCCAGGCATCGCGTTACGCGGACTCATGGCCATCGGCCCTTACCCTGCGTCCGAGGCGGACCAGCGAGCCGCATTTGCCGCCGTGCGCAGATTGCGCGACAAGTGTCGCGAGCAGTTCGGGCTGCCGGATTTTCAAGAACTGTCGATCGGGATGAGCGGAGATTTTGTCCCGGCAATCAAGGAAGGCGCGACAATTGTGCGCGTGGGGACAGCGATCTTTGGTGAGAGGGATTATGCAAAAAGACAGTAATAAACACCGCCGCGTCATTGAGTGGCGGTGACCAGGAACATGGTCGACTCGACAAGCGATGGGCCCCTAAGGCTTGCCGGTAATCGGAAAATCCTACCGTCCGATATCGCGCCTGCGCTGCTCGAATTCTTCCTTGTTAATCTCGCCGCGTGCGTAGCGTTCCTTGAGGATCTGCAATGGCGTGTCTTGTCTCGAACGGCCGGCGTTGGAGCCGCCGGTCCGGATCCATCGCGCTCCCGGCGCGACCAGGCCAATGACCACTACCCAGAACAGGATCATCGGCAACAGTCCCCCGAAAAAACCGAAACCACCCATGCCGCCCATAACTCACCTCCTGACTTGCTAGCCTGCCCAATACCTTGAGTCGCAAAGAAAACCGATTGCCCGGAGACGCAGCCGATGCATCCGCCCACCGGCTGCATTCCGTCCCGTTCATGCGTTGGCAATGCCGTCCGATCACTGCTTCGGTGCCGGCGCGCCGCGCATGTAACCCGGGCCCATCATGCCGGGGCCATTACCATAACCTCCACGTGGACCCCAACCGCCACGGCGCATCTGCTGCAACTCGTCGCGCTGCTCTTTGGTAAGCAGCTGGTCGATGCGGTTCTGCGCCGCGATGTGTGTTTCAATTGTCTGCTGACGTAGTTTGGCGATCGCCGCATAGACGGCACCTACCGCTTTGGGATCAGGTTCCTGTTTCTCATAGAGATCACGCAGCTTATCTTGCTGGTCCATCATCTTCCCCATAACAGCCCAGTGACTGCGGCGCTCTTGGTCAAGTATCTTGTTGATCTCATTTCGCTGCGTGTCGCTGAGATTGAGTTGACTATATGCCCGGTAGCCCATCATTCCCGGTCCCATGGCGTTTCCGCCATAACCACCACCCCACATCATGCCGGGTCCCATCCCGTAACCGCCTTCGCCGCCGCCCATCATTCCCGGTCCCATGCCATAACCGCATCCCCAGCCCGGCGCTTCTTCCGCGTTTTGCGCGCCGGCACCTTTTAGAACCGGCACGGCGACCAGGGTGGCCAATACTGCCACCGTCAATGCCCGTTTGGACCAAGCTTTCATGTTCATTGTCGTCTCCTGAATATGTTCCAGTTGCTGACTCAGCTATTGTCGTACAAGAATTGCCAATCAATGTTCGCGCCTGCGCGTTACGCACAGGACAAGCGCTTCGCAGCATCCCTAAAGGCGGAAACGGGCGTTGAGCAGGTAAGCCTGAACACGTTGTGGCGGATCGCGCCTTTTCGACCAGAGTCCAATGTAACCGGCTGCCTTCGTGCTAAACGCGTACGCAACGGAAGGTATCAGCGCAGACGGAGAATTGCCTGGCGCCGACGGTGAAATGGCAGATCGGATGAATGACCCTTTGATCAGTCCCTGTTGAAAAATGCAGTGCGGAGCTGACGCGGGCGCGCCCTGTTGGTGCTCAACGGTAATGCAGCGCTGTTGGTGCGGTGTGGGCAGTGCGCCGAAGGCGATTGCCATCGGTTCGCAGCAAGGGGTGAATTCGAGCACGAAAGAAAACACAAACCACCCACATGCCGCCATCGATGCTGCTCGACTGATGTCCGGCATTTTCCATTGTATCCCTGGATGCACAGTTTTTGTCCCGAAGGCGGTCTGCGATCTTGCCTAAAGTAGGTAAATGCTTGGCATCCTGCTTTGATATATATCAAAAACAGGTTGTCCCAGACCGTATTGAAAATACGCGAATGCCATAGCGTCGATTGGACACACATTTGCCGCATCGCTAAAAACCGGTCTGCCGGGCCGGATATAGCTCTATATTTGCGCAAGGCGGGCCAATTTTTGGGCTTTTTGCCAATTGCGTGGTGATCGAAGTTCTCAACCGGTGACGTGCACGCTCGGACACAGCTAGCTCAAGACGCAACCGGACCCGCTCGTCGGGAGAGGCCTCACGGGTGTTTATCCCCGAATGTGGCGCCCATCGTTGGCCAGTCTTGACATGTGACGACAGGTTAACGCGGCAACCGTCCGCAAACGATTATTAATACTACGTCCTCGGCGGTCGGCGATTCGACTGCTGCGGTACCGCCCGGGTTGCGCAGTTTCTCGAGATTATGGTTGTTGCGGAATGGATAATGCTCTGAAGAACGACGCCCAGGACTGCGTTCATAAACCCCCCTATTCGGATCGACCTCCACCTGATCTAGGTCAAGTTCTGGATTGATTGGTATCAACAAAGTGTAACCTTTGGTCCGCTTGGCACCAGAACCTGTCTATGATTTACCTTAAACTATGCACAGAAGTAGAACCAGGCTTGATGGTTGCGCCGGTTCACTAAAACAACTGCCAAGGGTGACTTACGAGCGTGCGTTTTTGCCACGGGATGGCCAGCAATAGGCCATATTGTCCCGCGTCTGTTTTGAGCGTCACGGGCTCACAGATCCGGGAAGTGTCCCCCGCCGCGACTTGTGCCAGTAGCACGCGATCGTAATGGTTCCGCTGCAGGTACTGCAGTGCAACAGTCGGTGGAATTCTTACGCTGCGAAAGATGATGATCGGTTGGGCACTCATCTTGCGCTGATCGAAAACCAGCTCCGCGGCTAAACACACGGCAATACGGTTTTTCCGCGCTAAAGCGCGTACGCCGACGCACCGTGACCGGCCTCGGTGCGATGCTTGTCAATTCAGCTTTAGTCTTGCGCCAAGGATGGGCTCCTGCTTAACGGGGGTCAGCCATGAGCTCACGCAAGTTGCTTCTTTTTATGCTCGGTGTCGTCGCTTGCTCTATGAATACAGTTGCCGCTACCAATGGCGGCAATCAGGCTTTCCCGCTGCGATGGCGTTATCCCGAGGAACGTTTTATCGATACGGCGCAGTTCTACAAGATGTATCCCAAAGTGACCGTGATTGATGCGCGCACAAGGTTCGAATGGGAGACGCTGCGCGTCAAAGGTTCGATCAACATTCCGGTCGATGAGATCAATACCGGATTCAATATGCAGTTTGAACAAGATCTGCGCAAGGAGCGACAAACAGACTCGAAGCCCATCGTCTTTTACTGCAACGGGCTCACGTGCCCGAAATCCTATGAGGCAGCCCGCAGGGCGATCCGTATCGGGGTGACCAATGTCTATACTTACGACGCCGGCATCCTCGCCTGGGTAAAGGCCCATCCGGATCTGTCCTTGCTGTACGGCCAAGGTCCGGTCGACCCGGCGGATCTTATCAGTGTCGCGCAGTTTAAGGCTCATGTATTGCCAGCCAAGGATTTCATCAGCCGCATCCGTCGACCCGACTGCCGCTGCATCGTGCTCGATGTGCGCGACCTGGCACAAGAGGACTTCACGCTCTTTCCCATGCACGATGTGCACGTGACGCTCGATAACAAGAAGTTACTCGATGCCGAAATCGAAAAGGCCAAGGACAGCAACAAGGCGCTGCTTGCCTATGACGCAGTTGGCAAACAGGTGCCTTGGCTTCAATATTACCTCGTGAAGCATGGCCTCAAGGACTACTACTTCATGAAAAACGGTGAGAACGGTTACGTGGCAACGATCAAGTGAATGCCGCGGAAAGCTGTTAACAGCGTCAATCGTCTACGGAGGCGATGAGAGAAGCAGGCAAGTCGACGTAAGCACCGGACAATGCCTGGCAGCGCCCTCCACCTTTGGGCGCTGGCCAGGAATTCGGCCTGGCGGAAAAATCCGCCGGGCCTTTTTTTAGCCATAATTGACGCGAGCCACATTCAGTATCGACGTAACGGGACAGTCCTGCGTTGCGTCGCACGAAGCGCCGGAGTCGCATAACTAGCGGCTCGTGTCCTTCTGCTGCGGACAAAATGCCGGCATCGTGCCGCAGGAAAATCTATGGTCCGATGGCATGGGCCTGGTATCCAACCTAGGTACACCAGGGTCGCCGCTCAGAGCGCTGTCAGGCCCTACTCCAATTCAGTTCAAGGCCAGCCTCAAAATCGGGACGCAGGTTAAGGGAGCCGCGTCAACTCCGGTACATCGCATGTCCAGTCGGTTACTCGGATGAAGTTCACCCACGCATCCAGACGACCTGCCTGATTCATCTGAAAATCACAAAGTGAGAGACTACCGGTCCTGAAAAGCCGCAGGCATGGGCAAACGGCTGCATAGGCGGCCCGCGCATCTCGAATATATAGAAGGAAATGAATATGTCGTTTGATAGAGTTTGCGAAATCGCTTCTTTGATTGTTTTCTGTGTGGCATCGAAAGAACTTCTGCCGAAAATGATTCTGTCACACTGCGGTGCTAGGTTGGGCCAATATCCATCGGGAACCATCCCTGATGGTGAAGGCGGACGAATGTGATATACCGTCGGATCCAGATTTTTGTTTCCGGTGAGCTACGTGTATGGTACGAGGCAGGTCTTTCCGAATAGCGGGACAGCAGAATCTTCGCAAGCGGCAGGGCCATTGGGGATCACGATGTTGGTTATCCATCGAGAAATAAAATAAATCTAATAATCGCTAGGAGGCTTCAGATGAATAGAAACTACTATAAGTTGTTGGGTAGTGTTTTTGCAGCGCTTTTGCTGAGCGTATCCCTGACGGCACGTGCCGATGAATCCGTTAATTCGGACAATGCTTGTCCGGTCGGCCTCGTGAGCGGCCTGACGCTAACGCAAGAATTCGGCGCTGCAGTGGCGGCCAACACGCGCTGTATCCAGAAGCGGCATAACGTCAAAACCATGTTCGCGCTCAATGAATTCTATGCGCTGGGAAGCACCACGCAGCCCTACGGTCTCGTCCAGATAAACAACGTGCTCAACGACTACGAAGTCACGGCTGGTATGGTAGAGGGTCGGGATTTCCAGATCATCGCCGTCGTGCACGGCCCAGGCGGGAGGATGTTGCTCAATGACGGCACCATGAACCCGTTCAAGGCGCAGGTCGAGGCGCTGATGGCCCGTGGAGTCACATTCTATCTCTGCGAAAATACTGTGCGTGGTCTCATCAAGGCCGGTCTCCTCCAGGAAGGTAACGTCGCCGCCGGTGTCATCCCCGGGGTCAAATATGTGACGGCGGGTCTTGCAGCTATCAGCGACTTTGAAGCGCTTGGCTGGAGCTACCTGCAACCGTAACACTGCCTTTCTTGCCTAGACGACCACCCCGTCCCCTAATGCGGGACGGGGTCTTTCCTCCTCCCTCCCCAAGTTGCGTTAGTCAGTGGATGCCTAGTATCGGAGGGAATTCATCGCGGCGCTGTCCGATAGCGGTGCGCGCGCGTCCATCCGATCTGCTGTGCGCTCGACCGTCAGCGTGCGGTCCAGGGCGCGGAGTTTCGTGATCATGTTTTGCCCAACGAACAACTGGGGATTGGAATGTTCCAGATGTTCGCGTTCCTCACGCGCATAAATGTCTTTCAGCGTAGCGTGAAAGGCCGAAAGGATGGAGGACTGGTGCTGCATCTCGTCCGCCAACAGCGCCTCGCCGAAATAAGTGAAATTGCTCTCATTGCTGCAGCCAAACGACGTGCGATCCGCTGCCGCAGCAGTGATGACGACCGTGTTGGCATTCTGAAGTGGCGCGACGAAGCCGCCCGAGTAACAGGCTGATATCATCAATACCCGGTTGCGAATGCCCGCGCGGTCGAGCATGGTCCGAAGTGCCTTGGGTGAGATCTGATACAAATCATAGGGGGGCATATCTACCGCGAAACTGGGCTGGCTCGAACCATGGCTCGTCATATACAGAAACAGGAAGTCCCCTGGTTTCATCTTGTGTCCGACAGCCATGAGGACACGCTCCAGGTTTGTTTTCGTCGCCATCGGTACCGTGTCAAAAGTATCGATATTATTGATCAGAACTACGTCCCGGCCGCGCGTATCGAAGCGGCTTTCGAACAAATGCTTGGCATACTTCACTTCTTTCATGAACACATCTTGCTCGCCGAACCCGGCAAAACCGACGAAATACACCCCGGGGCGCCCACTCGTGCCAGCGAGCAAATGTCGCGTGGCGGCACGCACCAGGTGATCCTGCAGATATAGCGCCTGCTCGCCGTAGAGTTGCTCATTGCGTGCGTAGTTGTCGACCCGGTGCGGCGCCCAAAATGCCCAGTGCGGAAGAAAGGACAGGGGTACGTAGCCGACGAGCGCGAGCGTGGCAAACGCGGCAAAGGTCTTGGCGCGAGCGCGTCCGGCAAACTGATAAAGGACAAAGAACAGTGCCGACAACGACCAGACTAGTGTCAGCAGGCTTGCCCAGAGCCAGAAGAGTCGCGCGTCGTGGTTGTCGTAGTTTTGATAAAGGAAAGTGAACAGATTGAACGCGACGTAGAAGACCGGATACACGCTGAACAAGGTGATCAACAGTCGAAGCTGTAGTCTGGCGTCACCCAGCATCTTGGCAATCAAAAATGTGGCCGCGAGAGTGAGTGCCAGGCGGACGGCGTGTATGTATAGTCCGAAGATGGAAAAATCAGGCTGGGGCAGAAACCGAATGCGACCGACGGTCAGCGCGAGTAAGAGCCCGAATCCCAGCAGCCAATAAGCCTGATCAATGCTGTATTGGAACTGCTCAAGCGAACGGCGCCGGAATGCGCAGGCGAGTATTCCGCCCCGCAAATTTGCTATCAGCTGCCGGATCTCCCTTGCGAAGTATCCTTTCACGCCCGATTCCTTGATCTGCC
>JAKBDW010000120.1:0-2688 GCA_021834245.1 Pseudomonadota bacterium | reverse complement strand
CGTGAACCCCTCCAGTTCGGGCGGCAGCGCGTCGTCGCTGAAGCTCAGCGCCTGTGATACCTGCGCCTCCCAGCGCGCCTCGTTCCACAGCTCGACCTTGCTGCCCTGTCCCACCAGCACGACGTTTTTATCCAGTTCGGCAAACTTGCGCAGCATGGGCGGCAGCAGCACGCGACCGGCGCTGTCCATGTCCATGTCGTGCGCATAGCCGACGAGCAATTGCTTGAGGCTGCGGGTACGCGGATTGAAATCGGAGAGGCCGTTGAGTTTCTTCTCGATCGGCTCCCACTCGGGCAGGGGATAGAGCAGCAGGCACTGGCTGGGGTCGGCGGTGATCACCACGCGTCCGCCGCCATCCACCAGAAGGGCGTCGCGATAGCGCGCCGGCACCACGAGCCGGTTCTTGCTATCCAGACTGACTGTTGCGACCCCCCGAAACATGCTCCCCCCGTATTGAAATTGATTGTGATCGGACGGGCGCATTCTCCCACAACTTCCCACCAATCACCACTTGCACCCACTATAGGGGATAGTTTTGTGGGGGTCAAGCAAGCGTATACAAAAAAACCCCTACGCCTCAAGGACTTAGGGGTGGTTGCTGGCTGTGGATAAGTTTCTGGAAAAACCGATGCTTAGCCGCTATTTTTCTCCTGTGTTTTAGGAAGAACAGCTAAGTTATTGAATCAAATGGAAAGTGGAAAAGCAGGTCGATAAGCCGGGTTCTGTCGTGGACAACCATTCCTCTAGGCCGGCCATTGCTGACCGGCTCCAGCCACCTACCCGCAGACTCAGCGAGCCGCTTCATCGCCTGCCTATTTGGTGTTGCTCCGGATGGAGGTTACCGCGTTTCACCGTAACTTAATACGCTCGTCTCTGTGGCCCTATTCCTCGCCTCACGGCGTCCGGCCGTTAGCCGGCATCCTGCTCTGTGGAGCCCGGACTTTCCTCTCCCACTTATGCCCCCGAAGGGTGCTGGCGTGGCAGCGGTTGCCTGACCTGCTTTTCCACTCGCAATTATAGAACTTTAGCTTGACTGCATCTGCGCATTTGCTAATCAAAGATATCAAGGTCGGAATCGACCCCTCAGGAGAGTCATCATGAGAAGACGACTTTATTTCATGGTGCCGGGCGTGGCGAGCGCCCGACAGATCCGCGACGAACTTCTGCTGGCACGTATCGAGGACGGCCACATTCATGTCATGGCGCGCGACGGCGTGCCGCTGCCAGGCTTGCACGAAGCCTCGATCCTGCAGAAGACCGATTTTGTTCACGGCGCCGAAACGGGATTGGCGGTGGGCGGCGGCATCGGCATCATCGCCGGCCTCGTGGCCGTGGTGTTTCCGCCTGCCGGAGTCGATCTGCAACTGGTCACCATCCTGCTCACTGCTTTGATCGGCGCTGCATTCGGTGCCTGGGTCGCCAGCATGGTCGCCAGCGCCATCCCCAATTCGCGGCTGAAAGCCTTCGAGTCGGCTATCGCTGCCGGGCACGTGCTGATGATGGTGGACACCCCCTCCGGGCGGGTCGACGAAATCAAGAAGCGGGTCGCCGCCTACCATCCCGAAGCGATGAGTTCGGGAATCGAGCCCACCATACCGGCCTTTCCGTAACCCTCTCCTCCCGCGCAGCGCAATGCTGCGCGACGCTCGGAAGCACCCGGCGGGCATAAACGCTGGCTATTGGCTTCCACCGCGGCAGACTTTCCCCCTGGTCTGCCGTTTTTATGTCACGCCACGCGCCAGCGGATCGTCTCGCCGGCACGCAGCGGCACCAGCGCCTCGCTCCCCATCCCGAGACTCGAAGGAACGGTCCAGCTTTCGCGCCGCAGCGTGATCGTGTCGGCGTGGCGTGGCAGTCCGTAGAAATCGGCGCCAAAGAAACTGGCGAATGCCTCCAGTTTGTCGAGCGCGCCCGCATCCTCGAACGCCTCGGCATACAGCTCGATCGCGGCATGCGCGGAATAGATTCCGGCGCAACCGCACGCGGTTTCCTTGGCGCCCACCGCATGCGGCGCGGAATCGGTGCCAAGGAAGAATTTCGAATTGCCGGAGATGGCCGCGGCAATGAGCGCCTGGCGATGCACCTCGCGCTTCAACACCGGCAGACAGTAAAGGTGCGGACGGATGCCGCCGCGGAACATGGCATTGCGGTTGTACAGCAGGTGATGCGCGGTCACGGTGGCCGCCACATTGGCCGGCGCGGCGGCCACGAACTCGGCGGCCTGGCGCGTGGTGATGTGCTCGAGCACAATTTTCAGCTTCGGGAAATCCTTCATGAGGCGCGCGAGATGGCGTTCGATGAACACCGCCTCGCGGTCGAACACGTCGACGTCGGGGTCGACCACTTCGCCATGCAGCAGCAGCGGCATCCCCACTTCTTCCATGATCGCGATGGCCTTGTAGGCCTTCGCAAGCTCGGTGACGCCGGAATCGGAATTCGTCGTCGCGCCGGCCGGGTAATACTTCACTGCGTGGACGAAGCCACTCGCCCGCGCCCGGCGGATCTCCTCGGGTTGCGTGTTGTCGGTGAGATAGAGCGTCATCAGCGGCTCGAAGGCAGTACCAACTGCCGCATCAAGCAGGCGTTCGCGGTAGGCCGCGGCATCGGCCACATTCACCACCGGCGGCTTCAGGTTGGGCATGGCGATCGCGCGGCCGAATACGCGCGCGGTGTCGGGCAGCACGCTCC
>JAKBDW010000137.1:0-2691 GCA_021834245.1 Pseudomonadota bacterium | reverse complement strand
GTCGGTCTGCAGGCGACCCAGGCTGTCGTCGGCCGCTTCGAGAATATTGGCGCGGGTTAGCGAAGTGCGGCCACCGCGCAGCCAGTCGCGCCGACCTGGCCCGGCGATCTTGCTGGCCACGACAAGCTGATCGCGCGTCTGACGATTCAGCCAAGTGCCCAAATAGCGTTCCGTGCGGCATGCGGTTTCAGCGCGCGGCGGGACCGGATACATTTCGGCGGTATCGATATAGTTGATTCCGCGACTTGTCGCATAATCCAGCTGGCGGTGTGCCTCGCCTTCGGTGTTTTGCTCGCCCCAGGTCATTGTGCCCAGGCAAATCTCAGAAAGTGTCAAATCCGTGTTGCCCAATCGATTGTATCGCATATCGCCCATTCTTCTTTGTTTGCGCCTTAGGGGCGCCGTGTCTTCACGCGGCAACGAATGCTGAGTAAGCTTTAGTGCTAGCTTAGCGAAGCAGTCGACGACTGGGAAGTGGCAAAATGGAAAGCCGCAGGGTGGAAAGACGCAACGTCGCAGGCGCCTGTTGAACACCGCCTACAGCACGTCGGATTCGCATGGACGGGCGGCGCGAGAAGCACTGGCGAAACCCCCGAAAATTGGAGTATCGGTGCAGGAGCAACAACATGAGACATATAAAGCCGGTAGTGGTGGTTTTGGTGCTGGTCGGAATTGGCGGTGGCGTTTATTACTGGCGGACTCTGCGGCCGCCGGAAACGCCCCCGGCGACTGTCAAATCGACAGCAGCGCCAAAGCCGGCCATTCCATCCGTGCGCTATCCGGTTCCGCAACCTTCCGTACAGGCGCAGAAACCATTGCCGCCGCTAGATCAGAGCGATAGTGCGATTCTTGATGCCCTAACCGGTTTGTTTGGTCGTAAATCGGTAGAGCATTTATTTATTACCGAAGATCTCGTGCACCGCATCGTTGTCGCAGTGGACAATCTGCCGCGCGCCAAACTGCCGATGCGTTTCCAACTGTTCAGGCCGGTTTCTGGACGGTTTCTAGCGAGTGGCACCGACGACAATCTGGCTATCAACCCGGACAACTATCGACGCTACATGCCCTATGTACTGCTGGCAGAAAGCGCAAACAGCAAAACGCTCGTCACTACGTACATACACTATTACCCTCTTTTCCAGAAAGAGTATGAGAGCCTTGGTTACCCGCATGGGTATTTCAATGATCGGTTGGTGGAGGCGATCGATAATTTGCTGGCGACGCCGAAGGTTGTTTACCCGCTGAAATTGATTCAGCCCAATGTGCTATACCAGTTCCAAGATCCCGCGGTCGAGGCACTTTCGGCGGGACAAAAGATTCTGCTTCGAATGGGTCCTGATAATGCAGCCCGGATCAAGGCGAAGCTTGCAAAAATAAGAAGTGAATTGACCAACCAGTCACCGTAGCTTGGATCGACTCTGCCAGGATGCTTAACCATGGAATTTATTGTGCCGGCCGCAATGATTGAATGTTCTACTGCGAATTGGGGCAGGAAGGAGTGACGCATCCAGATTTAACGCATGGACGCTGTCGCAGAACATCCTGCTGAGGAGCCGCCATACATTCCGCGCCGAACTTGGCCTAGCGAACGTAGATTTGCTACGCTGTGAAACAGGCATGACAACCTGTTACGGATTCTGAGTGGACACTTCCGCTGCAAGCGACGCCGGTGGGTCGGTTGCTAGAACGGCATTTGCGGTTTTGGCTGCAATTAGCTTCTGTCATCTGCTGAATGACATGATGCAGTCGCTCCTGCCGGCAGTTTATCCGATGCTCAAGACGAGCTATGGCCTTACTTTTAGTCAACTTGGTACGCTGACTTTTACATATCAGTTTACCGCCTCGCTGCTGCAACCCATTGTTGGTATTTATACGGATCGGACTCCAAAACCGTATTCCCTTGCTATCGGCATGGTATTCACACTTTCGGGACTGGTTCTTCTCTCGCTTGCCAGCACGTACTGGATGTTGCTTGTCGCCGCGGCGTTAGTGGGAACTGGTTCATCCGTATTTCATCCAGAGTCTTCGCGTGTGGCGCGCATGGCTTCTGGGGGACAGCATGGTCTGGCGCAATCACTGTTTCAGGTGGGCGGCAATGCTGGTTCGGCAATAGGCCCGTTGGCAGCGGCTTTCATCGTAATTCGCCAAGGGCAATCAAGTATCGCGTGGTTCTCAATCGCTGCACTGCTTGGCATCTTTCTGCTGATCAACGTTGGACACTGGTATAAATCACATGTTGCCGCGCATAGGAAGCCGCGTGCAACAAAAGCATCGGCATTACCGGAATTGCGACGTGCCAGGATTGGTCTTGCGGTTGCCGTATTAGTTGCGCTGATTTTCTCGAAGTTTTTTTACATGGCAAGCATGACCAGCTATTACACCTTTTATCTGATTAGCCGTTTCAACGTGTCCGTACAGAGTGCTCAATTTCACCTGTTCATTTTCCTCGCGGCCGTGGCGGTTGGTACGGTCGCTGGAGGTCCAATCGGTGATCGTATCGGTAGAAAGGCCGTAATCTGGTTTTCTATCCTGGGAGTTTTGCCGTTTACCTTGCTGCTGCCTTATGCAAACCTGTTCTGGACAGGTGTTCTGACGGTTCCAATCGGCGTTATTCTCGCTTCGGCATTTCCCGCGATTGTTGTTTATGCGCAGGAATTGATGCCGGCTCGAGTAGGCGCCGTCGCTGGCCTA
>JAKBDW010000040.1:0-2696 GCA_021834245.1 Pseudomonadota bacterium | reverse complement strand
ATTGCGAGTAGCCCCAGGTTCAAGACTTCCTGAGTCAGCGCCGCTACTCCAATTCGTTTTGGATGATCCGGATCGCTCACTTCCAAGGCCTTCCCCAGAAGCCACGAACAGTTCAGAGTTTTTTGATTTCGCCATCGCCTATCGAGCACGACAATGCCCGCAGTCATCACCAGTACGGTGCAGCCAATCGCTGGCTCCCATGCCTGGAAAAAGACCGCGGCCATGGCGAGATCCACCCCTATTACAGAAATAATAAATAGGAGAATCTTTTTCATTGTGGCCAAAGCGGCTTCATTTCCATGAGATCAGCCGGGATGTCGTGCGTTGCAATCCAGGCACGATGCGATTCGGCATGTATCGCATCAGTGCAACATACCAGATAGCGCTGCATGACTTCGCACCAGGTGCGACCCATTGGGTCCGGCCAATGATTCCTATCTGGTGCATGGCGCCGTTGCCATGATCGTGCGATGCGTCGGCTCGCCATAAGATAATCATCCAGCAGCACAAACCAGCACCTATTTCCCCCATCAACACCAGCATGCTCACCATGTGCAGGATTGAACCCTTGTCTAAGCAGCGCCTGCCGCGACAAGAAGCGAAACTGCCCATTGCGCGCGGTCAACTCGATCTCCAGGGCATTGCGGTGACATGCGTGCGCCATAACACTCCACGTAATCTTGCGACCGTCCGTCGGCGCCTTCACGTTAACAATCTGTGCGCCACTGTGACTAAGATGCCAAATTGCCGGACGCGTCGCTGTAATTGAGCCCAATAGACCGATATCAAGCAGACGGGCCGTAGTCTTGGACGCCGTTGCCGGATTGATTCCGCACCAGTAGGCCAACTGCGCGCGCGTCGCAAATTCGATGCGGCTCAAGGAGTCAAGGATCTTATAATCCAGCGTTGACAACCGAGTCGTGCGCCTTGTTGTCATGTCATTAACCTGCGGATCTCGACAGCACGAAGGTTCAGAATTGCAGTCAACTCTTCCTTGCTCGGCTTTTCCCGCAGATGGATGGGACTTAGCTCATGCTCTGCTGCCAGAAGCTGCAGCACCTCCGCTAATGCACGGCCCGCCTCCCCTGAAATCGCGATGGACGATGTTTTTCCGTTCCGGCGCCTCGCAGTTTGGTTTTTGACTTTCGACTGCTTGCAACCAGTTCCTTGGGGTGGCCCGCCAGCGTCCGGCTCCCGAGGTCCAGTGAAGATGCCTTGTGTCGAAGTTCCAGCTGGTTGCAAAGGAAGAGCCAATTCCACTTCAGACGGCTGCGATCTACCGCAACCGCTGGAATCGACACGGGAAGAATAGGCACAACTGCGCTCTTCAGTGACATGCATAATTGGCTCTGTCCGCTCGTCCGTACCGGGAGAAGATTCGGCTGCGCAGATCGCCTGGCCATCCGCTGGCATGCTTCCTCTGGCGGCGGCTTCAGCTCGTCGCGCCCTAACCTTCTCGGCCAGTGAGTCGTATTTCAAAGTTTCAACACTCGCACACCGCGCACCTCAGGAACTCGAGCGGCACGCATCCCCAGCGGCTGGATCCATAGTTGTTCGGTGAGGCCAAGTGCTAGCCAACGGGTAATCTTGTCCCGAATCTGGCGCGAAGAGTATTGACCACTATCAGCTTCCACCAGAACAAATTTCTTGCTACCTGAATCGGTATATACGGCATCCGGCCGACAGGCATCACCCAATCTTCTTTCGCGGTCTGTGAAATATGCTGCGACGCGGAAGTCCATAGGACACCCCAGCATAAAGTACGCCCGCGATATCAATATCTCATGCAGAGCCGCGCGCCCCGAGCGGACTGCTGGCAACCTGCCGCCCCACGCAGACGCAATGGCGCGACTGGCAAACCGGTACAAGCGGGTAGGTTTTTCACCAGCAACATAGAATCTGCTGCTGGCCAACAAACCGGCGCGCAATAAGCGAAAGAGCGCACACTTGGCTTCCGCGTATTCGGACGCGAAGTGGTAGCGTGCAACAAGCTCATCGGAAACAAGCTGAACAATGGCGAGGTCGCGAAATAGTATTATTTCGGCAGGGGCCAAGCTCGGATAGCCGCCGCCCGCGACGACCTGATAGGAAGGTCCTTCTGTGCGCATAACCGTCGCTCCATGACAGTTGATTGCCCAGCCTATATAGCGTTTTTTCGAGTCAAAGTCATCATTCCTGCGCCCGGCGAGGCACGCTTGCGCAGCCGGAGCATTCCTCAAGGCCTATAAGACTACAACCATGGTTTCGTCAAAAAGGCTCGCAGGTGCACACCTGTAATGACGCTCATGCAGCGGCGTAGTTATATGTAAATACAATGGCTTATAGCATTCTATTGCTGTTGATTCGAGATAAACACCAATTGGCTTGATCCCTTCATATGGGCGCTGCGCGTTGCTTCATTACGGGTGGACAGCGAGCGCCTACACAGGGACAATGCGACACTCCCGGAGGGGTGGTCGAGCGGTTTAAGGCACTGGTCTTGAAAACCAGCGTACCGAAAGGTACCGTGGGTTCGAATCCCACCCCCTCCGCCAATTCGTTTAGTCTGTCTTTGATCTGGCAGAGTCTTTCTTGCTTGTCTCTGGTGTTGGAACCCACGCATGTACGCATGTTGTGATTCTGGTCCGATGCCTGTTTAATTATTTCTAACCGACACCTCAAGGCGCTCGCGGTCATCGGCTGAAGCAGCCACGCTA
>JAKBDW010000384.1:0-2697 GCA_021834245.1 Pseudomonadota bacterium | reverse complement strand
ATTACACGCCCATGTCCATACATGCGGCAACAGTCTTTGTACTCCTTGCGGTCGGGATCATGAATGCGCGCCCCGATTATCCGTTGCGGCGCTTCGCCACCAGCAACAACCCCGCCGGCGTCATGGTGCGGCGCCTCCTGCCCGCGGCGATGGCCTTTACGCTGGCGACAGGCTGGTTGATCCAGCGAGGCTACCATGCCGGATACTTCGGCGAGACCTTTCTGCTCGCGCTGTTTACGACCGTAAGCATAGCCGGACTGGCCGCGCTGATACTGGGGAACGCGGGAACAGTCTATGACGCAGCTGTTCGGCGCGAAGCCGTGGAGCAAGCGTTGCGCGAGAATGAAGAGCAGTTGAACACGATCATCAGCATCTTGCCAACGGGGCTCTGGGTGCTTGACGCGGAAGGAAAAATCACTTTCGGCAATCCTGCCGCGCAACGAATCTGGGCCGGGGTGCGCTACGTTGAGCTTGAGCGCCTCGATGAATACAAGGGCTGGCGCGTTGACAGTCGAAAACCAGTCGGAGCGCATGAGTGGGCCGGTGCACGGGCGGTCGAAAAAGGCGAAACTTCCATTGAAGAAGAAATCGAGATCGAGTGCTTCGACGGTACGCACAAGATCATTCTCGACTCCGCAGTGCCTCTGCGCCGACTCGATGGGAGCATACGCGGCGCTGTCACCATCAACCAGGACATCACCGAGCGCAAGCGCAGCGAGGACGAGCTGCGCAGGTCATCCAACGAAATCGAAGATCTGTACAACCATGCACCGTGCGGTTATCACTCGCTGGATGAGAACGGCCTGATTATCCGGATGAACGACACCGAGCTGGAATGGCTTGGCTATAGCCGTGAGGAAGTGGTTGGCAAAATGCGATTCCCCGATTTGCTCACGCCCGACAGCTTGCAGATATTCCAGGAAAATTTTTCCCGCTTCAAGGAACGCGGCTATGTACATGATCTTGAATTCACGCTGAAACGCAAGGATGGCTCGGTATTTCCCATTTTGCTGAGCGGGACGGCCATCCGCGATACTGCGGGCCGCTATTTGGCGAGTCGCTCTACGTTGTTTGACCTGACCGAGCGCAAGAAACTGGAACGTGAACTGGAGCGTCAGGCACGCATTGACTTGCTGACCGGCCTCAATAACCGGCGCCATTTCTTCGAATTGGCGGAGCAGCAACTTGCGCGCGACAGGCGCCATGACAACCCGCTCTCGTTGCTGATGCTGGACCTGGATCACTTCAAGTCAGTGAACGACACCTACGGGCACCACGCCGGCGATGACGCACTCAGAAAAATGAGCGAGGTGTGCACCCATACCTTGCGCGAAATCGATATTGTCGGACGTCTTGGCGGCGAAGAATTTGCCGTGCTGCTGCCTGAGACTGCAAGCCATCAAGCGCTGGACGTTGCGGAACGATTGCGGCGGTCTGTCGAGATGGCAGCCGTAAATCTGGAAAGCGGCGCTTCCCTGCACTTCACGGTTTCGATCGGGGTCACCAGTTTCGCCGCGGCGGATTTCAGGATAGACGCCATGCTCAAGCGTGCCGACACTGCCTTGTACAAAGCCAAGAACGCAGGACGTAACCAGGTATGCTTTGAGGGCGCCGACTGAAATGCAGAATCTCTCCTTTTGAGTGGCGGATCCAGGTTCCCCAAGTTGCGTTTATCCGGCCACATCGGGCCTTATAAAGCTGAATCGACTCCATCCCACAGTCTGGCGCCGCCCGCATCCAGGTAAGTCAGGTAAGCCCGCAAGTCGAACTCCAGTTGCGCATAATCCGGTTCCATATGCCGGCACAGCTGGTAGAACGCCTTGTCGTGCTCGCGTTCCTTCATGTGTGCCAGCTCGTGCACCACGATCATGCGCAAGAATTCCGTTGGCATCTCCTTGAACAAAGTCGCTACGCGAATCTCGCGCTTGCTCCTGAGATTGCCTCCCTGCACCCGCGAGACGGTGGTGTGCGTGCCCAGCGCATTCTTGATGACATGCAGTTTGCTGTCGTATGCCACCTTGCTCAGTTGTCCGGCGTTGCCCATGTATTCGTTCTTGATTTCCAGCACGTAGGCATACAGTGCCCTGTCTGTGCGCACGGCGTGGGCCAGTGGGTACTTCTGTCGCAGCAGGTCTGCCAGCCGCCCTTGTTCGATCAGCTGTTGTACCTGGGCGACCAGTGCGACTGGATAGCCAGCAAGATAGTTCTGTGGTGGTTTCGGGCGCATGACGTGATCTACGGGTGGAAATACGGGCAAATTCGGTTTGCCTCTGCAGGGATGGCGCGGGCAAACGGGTCTGGCAGCCTCATCCCGGCCAGGAAAGAACGACAAACTCGCTTCCGCCGAACACGAAGCCGGCAACTTCGCGCATGCCCATCTTCTCGTGGGCACGCAGCGATGCCGGGTTGTCGCGCCGGATGAAGAGGATGCCCTCGCGCATCGGTACCAGGCGCCGCAACTCCGAAAACATCGCTTGCGCCAGCCCTTTGCCGCGCGCCTCGGCCTCCACGCAGATGGGACCATACACATAGGCATCGGCCGTGCCGGGATACGCGGCGAGCATGGCCTTGATGACAGGAACGTCCGCATTCATCTCGCGCGTGCTCGTCATCAGGTATCCAGCGACCCGTCCGTCGCGGCGTGCCACGATCAACGGCATCTCGCTCATCATCTCGATGATCCTGGCGGGCGGCAGG
>JAKBDW010000220.1:0-10995 GCA_021834245.1 Pseudomonadota bacterium | reverse complement strand
GGTCTTGTGCGGCGACATACCGTGGCGCCGAGATCCATGATCGCCTGAGTGTAGTCCTCGATGCGCTCATATGGTGTGTGGTTTTCGGCCAGGATCCACAATTTGTCTTCCACCGAGCGCGTGCCAGGCCAGCCGCTGATACCGTGGTAGCGTGAGAGCACGCGCTTAACATTGCCATCGAGTATCGCGTGGCGCTGGCCGCTGGCGAATGCCAAGATCGCGCCAGCCGTGGAACGTCCGACGCCAGGAAGCGCACGCATGGCCTCGAGTGTCTGCGGAAAGGCGCCACCAGTTTGGGCGACAATCAATTGTGCCGCGCGGTGCAGGTTGCGCCCCCGAGCGTAATATCCAAGTCCGGCCCACAAATGCAGGACTTCGTCGATATCCGCGCTGGCCAGTTTTTGCACGTCGGGAAACCGCGCCATGAATTTGCGGAAGTACGGGATTACTGTTGAGACCTGAGTCTGCTGCAACATGATTTCCGAGACCCACACGACATACGGGTCGCGTACGCCCTGCCACGGCAGATCCTTGCGGCCACTGCGGTCAAACCAGTCCAACAGAACGGCGTCAAAAGACCGCGTCACGATTGTGGGGCCAGGTGGGAGGCGCGGCCATCAGCCAGAGTCTCAATACGGCGCGCGGTCTCGAGCAGCTGCCGGCGCATCTCTGCCTTGACGATATAGGGACCGATAAGCGGCGGAATGAAGAAGGTCGGTACCAGCGTCGCATTGTATTCCAGGCGTGTTCCGCCGGCCTGCGGCAGAATGCGCCAGCGTTCCACCGCGTAGGAAAAGTCGCTTTCACTGGGTAGCGCTTTCGTCACGATGTCGCCGTTTGGCTTGTCAACCACGTCTTCGACGCGATGTACGCTTTTGCAGAAAAAAAGCACGCAACCTCGAAGAGTAAGCGCGATTCGTTCTCGATTCCCTGGCAGCACCGCCAGAACACGGCTTTGAGTCACCAGATGCGAAAGCCGATTCAATCTGCTGTAGTTCGTCATGATCTGGCGCACCCTGTACGTGTCGGCATGGATCGACACATCGAAGACGACCGTATAGCGTCCGGCGCTGTCGGCGAGCGCAAGGTGATTTATTTTGACGGCGGCAGCGGCGGGCAGCACACTGAGTGTCAATGCGGCGAGCGCGCCCGCCGCAATCGAGCGCGCCCGCATGCGCTACTGCAGCAGCTTGCGCAAGCCTTCGTTGAGCTGTTTCTGGATTTCCTTCTTTACCGCCTTCTGCGCCTGCTCTTTGAGAATTTCTCCCCAGTCAACGCTGTACTGCAAAGCGCTGAACGGACCACTAATAATTACCGGCACCGTGGTACGATTGTCCGGATTGTCCTGATTTATAACCACCCGCAGCACGTAATTCATGTTCTGTGCGACGAGATTGGCGCTACCCTTGCCAGTTGCGCCGAGCGCAGGTGATTGGAGTGTCAGATCGTTATTCGCCGCGACCCCATTGACTACGCGCACGGTGCCGGTGATGCGATCGAATACCGTTTCGTCACCCGACGCTGTTTGGGCACGCACCGGCTTGCCCTGCACCTGCGCCGCAATGGCACGTGTCTGGTTAATGATCTTGAGCAGGTCCACACCCTGGATCTTTCCGTTATGTACTGCGAACGACCCATTGCCGTTCAGGCTCGAGGTGATTTCGTTGGCGTTCAGGCCGCGCGCGCTCAGGTTGAATGCCAGATTGCCGGTGCCGCTGAAGTAGTCGAATTTCTGCATATCCTTGAGGAGCGGGCCAATCTGTACGTCGGCGAGCTTCTCGTCCATCTTGAATACCGGCGTGCGGCCCCGCGCGTCGACGTCGGCCGAGCCGCTGTAGCTGCCGCCGTAAAGCTTTGCTTGCATCGGGTTAAGCGAAATGACTCCGTCTTTTGCCACAAGCCTGGCACTGACATCGGTCGAGCGGAGCCCCGTCGCCTTGAGCTTCTGCACGCTAACAGAGCCAGTGACATTGAGTGAACGCAAGGCCGCGAGCGGCAACACGACCGGCGTCGGCTGCGCCTGTGCCGCGGGTTGTCTCGATTCGTTTTTGGTGGCGGGTTGTGATGGAGGCAGATAACGATCGACATCGATGCTGTCAGCATTCAAATCGAAGCGGTACGCTGGATGAGCAAAGTCGCGTAGCGAGAACGAACCGTGCATGGTCGTATCGTCGAGACCGAGGCGGAAATTCTTTGATTCAACTGCATTGGTCGATGCGCTGAAGGGGCCGCTGAAGCTCACCTTGCTTAGCGCACTTTTGTCAGCTGTTTTGTATTTGACGCCGAACGTCTGCATTAAGGGACGCGCGTCGAAGGCAGGGATGTCGAGGTTTCCGCTGAAAGTTGGTGCGTCGATGATTTTGCGGCCCTTTAGGTTCGTCAGCTTAATTGTGACTCCCGCCGCTTCCAGCGATACCGATGGCGCATCCAATGTCTGCTTCTGTGGGTCAACAGCCAGGCGCGCCTTGAGCGTGACACGGGTGCGCAGCGGCGGGTTGCCGGATTGGAAATCGAAGGCCAATTGCATATCCGTCATGCGACCAGGGCTGATCTCGCCGGTTTTGAAATCAAGGTTGCGCACCGTGTAGCGCGCGCCACTCGCCTGGTCATCCCAGACGACCTCGCTATTGCTGACAGTAACGCCGCTGACCAGCAGACCTGGCAGCGGCGACGTCGACTTTGCTTCAGGTTTGGCAGGGGCTGCACTTGCGCCCTTTCCGCCAAGGCCTGCCCAGTTGGTGCGGCCGGCGCGGTCCTTGGCAAGATTAAGTTTGAGACCGTCGATAATGATCTGGTCTACGACCACCTGCTTGTGCAGCAAGGGCAAAAGCTTAACTTTGACTCCAAGCTCGCCTACCTGCGCGAATGGCTGGCTGCCAAAACCGGGGGCATTGGACAGGGACACCGATCTGATCTCGGCGCCGATCCAGGGGAAGATCGACAGAGAAATCTTGCCGCCGATGGTGAGTTCGCGGCCGGTTTGTTCCTTGACGATGCGCGTAATTTGACCCTTGTACTGATTAGGGTCAAAAGTCAGCGTCAAAACGATGATGCCGGCGATGATCAGGAGGATCAAGATGCCGAGCACAATACCGACGATTTTTAGTGTTTTTTTCACAGGTCCCCCAGGATCTTCAAACCGTGCCGCATGAGGAAGTAAAGCCACCGCACCCAGGACTGATTCATGCCGTAGCGCGTGCCGAACATAGTAGCGTAGAGCATTTTGCGCAGAGTAGCACCAGCGTAATAATGGAGCGGGTGATGGGAATCGAACCCACGTCTAAAGCTTGGGAAGCTTTCGTTCTACCATTGAACTACACCCGCCTGTGCCGGCCGTAAGCTGCAATTTCTGCCAGTCGGCGATACAATAGCATACAGATTTTAGGGCGGTTTGCGTAGAGGCTCCGGATTAGCGGTGCATTAGGCCATGAAGATTTTTCTCAACGGTCACGAAAAGACCCTGGGTGCTCCAATCAGTGTGGACTCGTTGTTGCGTGAGCTCGGACTTGCGGACAAACGTGTGGCTGTGGAAATCAATTGTGAAATCGTGCCTCGCAGCCAGCATGCCGCACGCGCATTGCTTGATAACGACCATGTGGAAGTAGTGGTTGCGATAGGGGGTGGTTAATGACTGTTTCCGTCTCAAAGCTCAGAGATTCGGCTGGTACTCGCGACACCCTTGTAATCGCAGGACACGAGTACGGGTCGCGGCTGCTTGTGGGCACCGGCAAGTATCGTGATCTGGATGAAACGCGGCGTGCGGTGGAGGCAAGTGGCGCCGAAATCGTGACCGTTGCAATACGCCGCACCAATATCGGTCAGAATCCGGGTGAGCCAAATCTGTTGGATATTCTGTCACCGGACCGGTACACCATGTTGCCCAATACGGCCGGTTGCTATAGCGCCGAAGATGCAGTGCGCACCTGCCGTCTGGCTCGGGAACTGCTCAACGGCCATGACTTGGTCAAGCTCGAAGTTCTTGGCGACGAAAAGACGCTGTTTCCGGACATGCCCAAGACACTGATTGCGGCGGAAATCTTGGTGAAAGATGGTTTCAAAGTGATGGTGTACACCAACGATGATCCCATCATGGCCAAGCGCTTCGAGGAATTGGGTTGCGTCGCGGTCATGCCGCTCGCGGCGCCTATCGGCTCTGGGCTCGGTATCCGCAACCCCTACAACATCCGTATCATCGTAGAAAATGCGCGCGTACCGATCCTTGTGGATGCCGGGGTGGGCACTGCGAGCGACGCCGCGGTTGCCATGGAGCTCGGCTGCGATGGTGTCCTGATGAACACCGCCATCGCCGCCGCCAAAAATCCCGTGCTCATGGCGTCGGCGATGAAAAAGGCCGTTGAGGCGGGCCGGGAGGCGTTTCTTGCTGGGCGCATGCCGCGCAAGCTCTACGCTTCAGCGTCCTCGCCGGTCGACGGCACGTTCTTCTCGTAGGCTCTCGGCGGCGGTTGTCGCCTTGGTGGCGGTTTCTGCCCGATTGAAACATGACTGAGCCTTCCAAGCATCTGCGACATATTCGTAGCTACGTGCGCCGTGAAGGCCGCATGACCGCGGCGCAGCGACGCGCGCTTGAAGATCTGTGGCCGCGCTTTGGCATCGCAGAAGAAGAATCGCCACTCGATTTCGATGTCGTATTTGGGCGACATGCCCCATTGATCCTAGAAATTGGCTTTGGTAACGGCGAAAGCCTGCGTGCCATGGCAGTCGCGAACCCGCAGCGCAATTACCTGGGGGTCGAAATCCACCGACCTGGTATTGGGCGCCTGTTGCTTGATCTGGAAAATACGGACACGACCAACGTGCGCGTGATTTGCGGTGATGCCCGTGAGGTGCTCACGAGCCGCATTCCCGATGGCAGCTTGCATGGAGTGCACCTGTTTTTTCCTGATCCATGGCCGAAGTCCCGACACCACAAGCGGCGTCTGGTGCAAGCGGATTTTGCTGAGCTCATGCGATGCAAGCTTGCTCTTGGGGGCTACCTGCACATGGCTACGGACTGGGAGCACTACGCCGAGCATATGATGCACGTCATGACGCAAGCGCCAGGATTCGAAAACAGTGCTGCGGTCGGGAATTATGCCCCGCGCCCGAATTACCGGGCGCTCACCAAGTTTGAGCGTCGCGGAATTCGGCTTGGCCACGGCGTCTGGGATCTCATTTTCCTGCGTACCTGAACCGGGAAGCGTTCGCCAGGTCACTGGCATCCAGTTTCCTAGGAGGACTTGAGTTCCACAACCAGCTTTTCGCAGACTTTCTTTGCATCGCCAAATATGAGCGAGCAATTGTCCTGGTAGAAGAGCAGGTTTTCCACGCCCGAATATCCTGGGTTCATGCTGCGCTTCACGAAGAGCACATGTCGGGCCTTGTACACGTCCAGTATCGGCATTCCATAAATGGGGCTCGACTTGTCGGTCTTGGCGGCCGGATTAGTGACATCATTGGCGCCAACCACCAATGCGACATCCGCGGTCGCAAATTCCGGATTAATTTCTTCCATCTCGAAAACGTGGTCGTAGGGAACGTCGGCTTCGGCAAGTAGCACATTCATGTGTCCCGGCATACGACCAGCGACCGGGTGAATCGCAAAATGCACGGTAACGCCCTTGCCTTCCAGGATTTCCATGAGCTCCTTCAGGGCGTGCTGCGCCTGAGCAACGGCCATGCCGTAGCCGGGTACAACGATAACCTTGTTGGCATTGGCCATGAGGAATACGGCGTCTTCTACGGCTGCTGTCTTGATGCCCTTTCCGGCCGCGCTGCTCCCGGCGGTGCCGCCTGAGCTTTCTTCGCCACCGAAGCCACCGAGAATGATGCTCGCTATAGAACGATTCATCGCTTTGGACATGATGTAAGACAGGATCGCGCCGGAGAAGCCAACCAGCGCGCCGGTAATGATTAGCAGGTTGTTGCCGAGAGTGAAACCGGTCGCTGCTGCCGCCCAGCCCGAGTAGGAGTTGAGCATGGAAACGACGACCGGCATGTCAGCGCCACCAATGGGGATGATCAACAGAATGCCAAGTCCCAGGGCTAGTACGGTCATCACAAGAAGCGAAGCAAAGTGATCGTGCAGGAAGAAGTTGATGCCGAAGCCGAACATGACTACGGCGATCAGCAGATTCACAATGTGCTGGCCTTTGAATACGAAAGGCTTTCCGCTGAGAATGCCCTGGAGTTTGCCAAATGCAACAAGTGAGCCGGTGAAAGTGATGGCGCCGATGAAGGTGCCGATGAAGAGCTCCGCCATCAACACCGTGTTGAGCGTCCCTTCGCGGCTGTGGGTCAAGTAAGTACCAATTTCCACCAAAACCGCGGTCATTCCGACGAAGCTGTGCAGCGCAGCTACCAGCTGCGGCATGGCTGTCATGCGGATTTTGAGCGCGATCCAAGTGCCAATCGCCGCACCTAGCATGATGCCGGCCACGATGAATCCGTACGACTTCACTTCCGGATTAAGCGTGGTGGCGATGATCGCCAGAAACATCCCGCTCATGGCGTAATAATTGCCGCGCCGTGCACTAGCCGGGTGGGTCAGACCCTTGAGTCCCAGTATGAAAAGAATCGCGGAAACGAGATAGGCTAGCGCCAGGTAGTTGCCGGTCAGTTGCATGCCTGCTTATTCCTTATTTCTTCTTCTTGAACATGGCAAGCATGCGCTGAGTCACAACGAACCCGCCAAAAATGTTGATCGATGCCAGGGTCACGGCGATAAAGCCGATGGCTTCCGCAAGCCCGCTGCCGTGTCCGAATCCTGCGACGAGTACGGCACCAACGATGATAATCCCCGATATCGCATTGGTTAGTGATATCAGCGGTGTATGCAGGGACGGCGTTACTCCCCAGATGACCCAGTAACCAATGAAACAGGCAAGCACGAAAACGTAAAGCGCGATCATTGTTCCGGACATGGGCATACCCTCTATTTTTTCTGCTTGAAGCGCACCGACCCGTTATGGGTAACCAGTGAGCTTGCGGTGATCTCGTCTTCGAGATAATCCTTCGTCTGCAGCTGGCCATCGACATTCGTGACGAGCAGGGACAGGAAATTGAATAGATTGCGTGAATAGAACGCACTTGCGTCGCTTGGCATGAGCGCAGGAAAGTTCGTGACGCCGCACAGGATTACCCCATGTTTGATGACTGTTTTGTCTGGCTCGCTTAGCGGACAGTTGCCGCCCGTGGCGGCTGCCATATCTATTATTACCGAGCCTGGGTTCATCGATCGCACGGCCTCTTCGGTAACCAGGACCGGTGCGGGCATGCAGGGGATCATAGCCGTGGTTACGATGACATCCGCCTTCTTGAGCTCGTTGGATAGCATCTGTTGCTGTTTGAGTTGCGCTTCGGTGGAGAGCTTGCGGGCATAGCCGCCAGTGCCGGCGCCGGATTCTCCAACATCAAATTCGATGAATTTTGCACCCAGAGACATGACCTGTTCCTTGACCTCAGGGCGCACGTCGTAGGCCGATACCTGGGCGCCGAGCCGGCGCGCCGTGGCAATTGCCTGCAATCCGGCGACTCCGGCGCCTAGAACCACCAAGCGAGTGGGCTTGGCGGAACCGGCCGACGTCATCATCATGGGGAAGAACCTGCCGTAAAGGCGTGCCGCCTCAAGCACCGCACGATAGCCCGCGATATTCGACTGCGACGAAAGCACGTCCATGGTTTGGGCGCGCGAGATTCGCGGGATCATTTCCAGGGCGAATGCATCGACGCCGTTGCGAGCAAGAGCATCCAGTGTTCCGTCGTCATGACAAAGATCCATGACGCTGAGCAGTGCCGCGCCACGCTTCATACGGCCAATTTCTTGCTGATCGGGTTTGCGTACCTTGAATACGAAATCCGCGCCCAGAGCCAGAGCGTTGTCGACGATTTCTGCACCGGCCTCGCGGTAGGCGTCATCAGGAAAGTGCGAAGCTTTTCCGGCACCTTTCTCGACAAGCACCGAAAGTCCCAAGGCAAGGAGTTTTTTCGTCGTCTCGGGTGTGGCAGCGACGCGGGTCTCGCCGGCTGCGGCTTCAATTGGGATACCGACTTTCATTTGATGTTCTGCTTTGATGTCAGTTGGGCGGAGCTCCGTACTGCGCTCCGCGTGCGCAAAGTCCGGGATTGTACCGTAGACTGGCCGGGTCCGTTCCAATTCCGGTCTGGACCGGAGCAGGGTTCGGATTGCCGTGCAGCGCGTAGTCTTCGGTCAGGAAGGACGGCGTGCGCGCGCCGCCGGTATTCTGGCCAATCCTCGACAGGCCGGCATTATAAGGGGTTCCGTCGTCCGACGCATCCTACCCGGTGGCAGGATTTATGTAGTGCGGGCGACCAATCGAAGGTGCTGCCCGAACCGCTTTATTACGCGCCTCGGGCAACAAATTTGTACTGCAGAATGCCTGTGGCGATCCCGAGGAAAGGAAATCGACCAGCCCTGGAACCAGTCAAAGACTTACGTCCACTATGCCATCTTGGCGCTGGGCGACCAACATGGCCTGATTCCTCAGGCCGCGTGAAATGTCGCCGATGGTTCCTTCCTCGCGGTAAACGCGCAATTTCAAACCGGGAAACAACTGCAGCAGCTCACCATCCGCGAGCCGGTATTCCGAATTCCGGGGCCCGCTATCGCCGACGCACGTGCGCGTAAAAGTCTGATAGAACAAAAGACCATTCGGTCTCAGCGACGCGGCCAGGCTCGGAGCAAGTGCGCGATCAAGAAAACGGCTGACAACGATGACGTCAAATCGGTGCGGTTCCGGTGGCTCCCTGGTGACGTCGCGGACCTCTGCCTGTAGCGGCAGTCCCGCTGCCAATAGGCGAAGCTTGTCTATTGCAGAGGCTGCAATGTCCCAAGCGCAGGTTTCTAGGCCAAGTCGGGCGAGAAGCAGGGCATTGGCACCTAATCCGCAAGCGAGATCAAGTGCGTATCCCCGAGGCGGCAGCAAGTGCAAATTCTCTCGGAGAACTTCGGCTGCTTCCCCGGGGATCATGCCCCCATCCCGATAGCGCCCATTCCACTTGTCCGCGTCCCGCTGCATTACCGTTTGCGCAGGTTTGATTTTGCGTGGCGACCGATCAGGCCTAACCGCTAGAGCTGGTTCAATATCCGCTGACGCTGTTTGCGGTACTCATTGTCGGTAATCAGTCCCTTTTCCTTAAGGCTCTTGAGCTCTTCGAGTCGCTGTTCGATCGTTCCTTTTTGTGGCGCTGCTGCAGGTGTGGCTGCTGCAGGTGTGGCTGCTGCCGGTGTGGCTGCTGCCGGTGTGGCTGCTGCCGGTGTGGCTGCTGCCGGTGTGGCTGCTGCCGGTGTGGCTGCTGGTTTGTAATTCGGATTGCATTTCAGCGTGACCTTGACGTCATGGGTCAGCGCATCGCCAGTCAACGTGCTTGTGTATGGATCACAGCCATCTTTCTTAAACGTCACAGTTTCTAGTCGGCGGTAGAAGGCAAAACCCGGACCGACATCGCTGTCTACGCGGCCGGTCCAATGCATCGGGAATACCTGGTCCAGTACGACTGGAAGAGGCGTTGTGCCAATTTCCCTACCATCGACTGCAACTTGCGCGCCTTGCGGATCAGAATCTAACGTGATCTTGCTGGGGGGTCCGGGCAGGCTAGCGCAACCAGCGAGAAGCGCCATGCCGAGCAACGTCAAAAGTGCCAGCGGCCGAAAATACCTGTCTCGAGAAGTCATCTCTATTCCTCGTTGTGTGTTCCAGAAGAAGTAGTTCATGCGGCGCTATATTCTGGTAAGCCAATCAGTGCTTAGGCAAAACGGTCAATTGCTGTTTGCGGAAATCAAAATCTAAGGCACTGCAGATCGTTGACGAACTGGACCCGCCCATTGTAGCTCGCGTCCAATGCAGTGAGCGCCTGCTCCTCATTTGCCTGCGTATGCGACCCAAGTTCTGTTAGCACCAGCCTTTGGGCATGCGACGCAGCTGCAAAACGGCCTATCGATTGCAGCGCGAGCTTGGCACGAGTTCCCCCAGTCGGAGCATTTTCGCCAGCACCTGCCGATACTATTAATAGATCCGCGTTGGCTGCAAGTGTTTTCAGCACAAGCACCTTTTCTGACATGTCTCCGACAAATACGACGCTTTTTCCGTTTGCGTTGATGCGCCAGGCAAGTGTTGGCGCGGGCGTTAGTGCTAGTGGTGCGGCGAAGACCTGGAGGTGGTCGCCCACCATTACAGGTTTGGCGATGTCCCACTTGGCAATTATCTCGTGTGGTTTCAGTTTGTATACGGTATGTCCGAGGGGGCTGAGGAACTCGCCCAGACCGCGATAGGCGCCGTGTGTTCCGTCAAACAGAGCACGCACGAACGTGATCGTGGATGGGATTGTGCGGCTGGCTCCGGGACCATAAACCGGCAGCGGCGCTGTGCGCCGCGCGTAACGCGAAGCATCGATTAACGCTGGCAATCCCGCGCTATGGCCGGCATCCAGTTGGGTGAAAAGAATCGCATCCAGATCGGAGATCTGCGCGCGGCTCTCACCGAATCGCAGCGCCGCACCTCCTCCAATGTCTACCAGGATACGCGCCCTGCCGTTTATCCAGACAATGAAGGAATTCGAGGCGCGGCCGTTCTGCAACTGCGGTCCGCCGGATCCGAGTACCTGGACGAACGCCCCGCTGTCGCCGCATCCTTGGGCTGCCGCCGTGATAGCCCATAGGAGCAGCGCCCCACCCAAGAGAAAACTTCTTATCATGCAGGACGCACTTTGCGGATCCGGTCGAGACGAATGCGTAATAATTCGCCCGTTGATAAGCGTGCGATGAGAAATTCCTCACCCTTGAGGGTTTCAAGATTAAGGGGCGTCACCGTCTGGTCGTGCAGGACATTGTCTTCGCCCCAGGTCAAATGGAGATGGCTGTGTTGCACGATGGCGATCTCAAATACGTCGTAATTGGCGCAGGAGATCGGCCGGTAACTAGTCTCCGAGTCATTCATGTCAGTAGTCTTCGCGCATTACACTGAGGTCTGCGAGGTTGCC
>JAKBDW010000012.1:0-2715 GCA_021834245.1 Pseudomonadota bacterium | reverse complement strand
TCCAGGGTGTGGTCTCGCGACTCGCTAACAAATTACAGAGACTGCTGATGGCGCAGCAGAACCGGACCTGGGAATTCGACCTCGAAGAAGGCATCCTCGACTCCGCCCGCCTGCCCCGCATCATCATCGATCCGATGTATCCGCTTTCGTTCAAACACGAAAAGGATCTGCAGTTCCGCGATACGATCGTCAGCCTGCTGCTGGACAACTCCGGATCAATGCGTGGTCGCCCCATCATGGTGGCGGCGATGTGTGCCGATATTCTGGCTCGTACGCTGGAACGTTGCGCGGTCAAGACCGAGATCCTCGGCTTCACCACGCGGGCGTGGAAGGGTGGCCAAGCCCGTGAACGCTGGATTGCGGAGGGCAAGTCGCCTCACCCTGGTCGCCTCAATGACCTCAGGCACATTGTTTACAAGGGCGCTGACGAACCCTGGCGACGGGCACGCCGGAATCTCGGCCTGATGATGCGTGAAGGTCTGCTCAAGGAAAATATCGACGGCGAGGCCTTGATGTGGGCTCATACACGGCTCATCGGGCGCGCGGAGCAACGCAAGATCCTGATGGTGATTTCTGATGGCGCCCCGGTTGATGACTCAACGCTTTCGGTCAATGCGGGTAACTACCTCGAACGCCACCTTCGTAATGTCATTCATGACATTGAAGAAAAGTCGCCTGTGCAGCTTGCGGCAATCGGCATCGGCCATGATGTCACCCGCTATTACCGCAAGGCCGTCACCATCGTTGACGCTGAGCAGCTGGGCGGAGCCATGACAGAACAGCTGATCTCCCTGTTTGCCGAGGAGCCCGGCCACGGCGCGGTGGGTAGCAAAACGCGCTTGGCGCGTACCCGTCACGGCGGCCGGCGGCGGGCTTAATTCGCCACAAAGCACAATCGCGCGCTCATTTGTCTGGATAACCTTAGCAGGGACAGAGGCGTGGACTGCTCGAACAGCTTTGACAATCTAGTGCGGTGATGCCTTGAAACGGACGCAGGTCAGAAATATCCGTTTGGCCGCGGCACGTGCTTGGCGACGCGGACGACCGGAAATCTCACCGGCAAAAAGCATGGTGCGGACGGTTGCGCGGGTGGCACTTGCCAGAGCCTGCTTGTCGTTGCAGATTCTGGTTATGTCCGAACGCGCCTTGAGTTTGTCGTAGATCTTCTGTGCCACTGGACTGAGCGCTTTCCCCTTTGCCAATCCGCCCAGGGCAAGAACGAGAAGAAAAAGGCCAAGGAGACGCTTGCAACCGTTCATGACTAAAGTGCCATGCCGCTGGACACTATTCGGATCAGCAGCTGTCCCTTGAGACCGGCGGCTCGGTGAATGCCAATGTGCTGAACCTCCGGCAGCATGGCGATGCGAGCAAAATCGGCCGACGAAGGGTATTGTACCAGAGCCACTGCATCCCATAATTCACCAATTTGACCAATGATAAGTCCGGTAATATCGCCATAGAACAGAACTTTGCCGCCTTCTCCTTCAACGATTTCGCGCATCCCTTCGCCGTAAAGATTGTAGGCTTCGCGGCCACTCAGTGTGGTGGAGCGTCCGTCGGAATATTCAGCCAGCTCACGAAATCTGAGCAGATTAAGCATCACAATCGCAGTAGGATCGCCTTCTGCGATGAGCATGCGCATGCGCTCAGGCGCGGGATAAAGCGCGTTCATGATCTCCATATTTACACCTTCGATCTAGCGGATGAACCGATATAACAGGTCCACGACCTCATCGGGTTTATCCTCTTGCAGAAAGTGGCCAGCCCCTTCGATGGTTACATGATTCTGTCCACGTGTACCGGGCACGCGCTCAAGAAAGACACGCGCACCACCGCGAGTCACCGGATCTGAATCGGAAAACGCCGTCAGAAATGGTTTGTCAAAAGTCTCCAGAACCTTCCAGGCAATTCTGTTCTCTTCCACTGACTTGTGTGAGGAGGTAATCGGCACCAACGCGGGAAATATACGGGCCCCTTCTTTGTAGATTTCCTGGGGAAATGGTGCGAGATAAGCTCTGCGTTCATCGGCGCTGAGTTCGCGCACGGTGCCCATGTTGACGATTTCGCCTACAGGCAGATCGGGTATGGTCTGACTCAATTGCAGCCATTGCTCGAAGGCCGGCGTCGCACCGGTTCCGACAGGAAGCCCGCTATTGGCGACCACCACACGGGCAAAGCGATCGGGAAAAGCCGCAACCAGACGCAGACCGATCAAGCCACCCCAATCCTGGCAGAACAGCGTGATCTTCTGGAGATTCAGTGCTGTCAGCCACTGGCTCATCCAGGCCACATGTCGCTCATAGCTGTAATTATTTCGATCAGCCAGCTTGTCCGAGCGACCAAACCCAATCAGATCCGGTGCGATTGCGCGATGCCCCTTTGCTGCGAGCTTAGGCACGATTTTACGATAGAGATAGCACCAGCTGGGTTCACCGTGCATGAGTAGCACCGTGTCCCCATCCGTCGGTCCTTCGTCGAGATAGTGGATCCGCAGCGCCGTGCCATCGGCATCACGGATTTCACAATAGTGTGGATCGAAGTTGTAGTCGGGCAGATTTTCGAAGCAACTATCGGGCGTACGCAGCACCTGCATGGGTCATTGCCTCCAGCATCGCAGCGGGATGGGATGCGATTTATTATGACAGTAGGCGTGCCATTTGTTTGAGAACACGTCAAGTGCCGGCGTGCTGCAGATCCACGCCTCGTCGCGCCAGG
>JAKBDW010000397.1:0-11091 GCA_021834245.1 Pseudomonadota bacterium | reverse complement strand
TCGGACGTGATCGGCGGTGTGATCCAGATCTTCACGCACAAGGGGGGCGGTTCTACCAGACCAACGTTGACTGTTGGTGCCGGCAGCCATTACACGTACTCCGGATATGCCGGAGTTTCCGGCGGCGGCACTCACGGCTGGTATAACGTCAGCCTCAGCAGGCTCGACAGCCAAGGCTTCAACGCCTGCAATGGCGCTCCCTACGTCAGTCCCAGCTCACCGGGCGGCGGTTGCTTCACCTACGAACCGGACAACGACGGCTATCGCAGCGGATCCGGTGCGGTGCATGCCGGTTATCAATTTTCCGACGGCACGAATGTCGATCTGCATATTCTAAGAACAACCGGCTTTAACAAGTACGACGGCACATACTCAAACCAGGCGCACTTCGCAGAACAGGAGGCAGGGAGCCAAGTTGGATTTTCGCCGATGGATTCCTGGCATGCGTCAATTGCCGCTGGCGACAGCCTGGACGATTCAAAAGACTACCTCAATGGTGTCTACAAAGACACTTTCAACACTGATCGGAAGAGTGCGACTTTTCAGAACAACATCAACATCGGCGCATCGCAACTCGTCACTGCCGGAGTGGATTACCTGAATGACAGTGTCGACAGCAGTACGGTCTATACAGTATCGCAACGCGACGATACCGGCGTTTTCGGCCAATATCAGGCAACTTATGGCCAACAGAACATGCAATTCGCCTTGCGCAACGATGATAACCAGCAGTTCGGTCATCACACGACCGGCGGTCTTTCCTGGGGATACACCTTCAGCCGCCAGTTGCTCATGTTTACGTCCTACGGCACGGCATTCAAGGCGCCGACCTTCAATGATCTCTACTATCCTGGCTTTGGCAACCCAGACCTTCGCCCGGAAACTTCGCGCAGCACCGAGCTCGGTTTGCGCGGTACTGTAGGTCGTAGCCGCTGGTCGCTCAGCGGCTACGAGACACACATCATCGATCTCATTGCTTTCGACGCAACCTACACTCCCCTGAACATCGACACGTCCCGCATCCGCGGACTGGAGGCGACGGCAGCAACCGCAATTGCCGGCTGGGATCTTAAGCTCGACGCGACCCTTCTCGACCCGCGAAATCTCAGCGGCGGTGCCAACAACGGCAATGTTCTGCCACGGCGCGCACGGGAGTCCTTACGCGTCGATATAGATCGCGCTTTCGGGAAACTCCAGCTTGGCACGACACTTTTTGGCGAGGGAAAGCGCTACGACGACATCGCCAATACGGTCCCGCTCAATGCCTATGCCCTCGTCTCCCTGCGTGCCGATTATGCACTGTCCCCGAGCTGGTCGATCGGTGGACGAGTCGGCAATCTGTTCAACAAACAATACGAAACGGCTGCGTACTATAACCAAGACGGAAGGAATTATTTTTTCACATTGCGCTACTCGCCCGCGCACTGACTTCAACCTGACTGACTGCCACCAGGAGACAGACGATGCAAACCTTATCCCGCAAATCGCAACTTACGATCGGAGCAATTCTGGCGCTGCTGATGATGTTGACTCGAACCGACCATTTCGGGTCAATCGCCAGTCTGCCAGACGCATCACTTGCCGTATTCTTCCTGGTCGGATTCTATTTGCAACCCGCATGGCTTTTTGCCCTGTTTCTCGGGCTGGCCGGAGCGATCGATTATGTTGCGATTAGGTTCGCGGGGGTAAGCAACTGGTGCGTGTCACCCGCCTACTTCTTCCTTATCCCGACCTACGGTGTCATGTGGTATGCGGGACACTGGTATGCATCACGCCACAGCCACCGCTTCTGGACCCTCATGCGGCTCGCCGGCGCCCTGCTGGTCAGCACCATCAGCGCGTTTCTGCTCTCCGACGGCAGCTTCTACCTGCTCTCCGGCCGATTTGGCAGTTGGCAGGCCACTGCCTACGCGGCTCGCGTGCTGCACTACCTGCCACCTTACGCTGGCTATACGTTTCTTTACGTCCTATTTGCCGCCGCGATGCACGTGCTGATCATCACGCTGCGCCACATTCGCACCCGGGCCGCGGGCAGCGAACCTGGCGCGTTCTAACGGCCCTCCCACAGATGTCCGTGCGCCGCTGCCCTGCTTTGCTGGTGACCGCCCCGGCCTCCGGTCAGGGAAAAACCACCTTGACTGCCGCCCTGGCGCGACTGCATTGTCGCCAGGGCCGGCGCGTCCGCGTAATGAAGACCGGGCCGGATTTTCTCGATCCTATGATTCTGCAGCGCGCGTCGCGCGGCCCGGTCTACCAGCTCGACCTGTGGATGGGCGGCGAGACACATTGCCGGCAACTGCTGCACGATGCCGCCGGTACGGCCGATCTCATTCTGATCGAAGGCGTCATGGGCCTGTATGACGGCAACCCGTCGAGCGCCGATCTTGCCCAGCGCTTTGGCATTCCGCTACTCGGTGTCATCGACGGTTCAGCAATGGCGCAAACTTTTGGCGCGATCGCGCTGGGTTTGACGAGCTACCGTAGCGGTCTCGAATTCGCAGGCGTTTTTGCCAATCGGGTTGGCAGTACAGCCCATGCCGAAATGCTTTCCGAGGCTTTACCGAAAAGCGTGCGCTTTCTTGGTGCCCTGCCGAGGGATTCTGAAATTTCGCTGCCAGATCGGCATCTGGGTCTGGCGCAGGCTGCCGAAATCGAAGATCTCGATGCGCGACTCGATCGTGCTGCCGGACTGCTCGAAGCTCTGCCCGTCGCCCATCTTCCTGACTCTGTCATCTTCGATGCCACTGAAACTGCGGTCATGCCAGACGTTCTTCGGGGCTGTCGCATTGCCGTGGCGCGCGATGCGGCTTTTTCCTTTCTGTACCAGGCCAATCTTGACCTGTTGCAATCCCTCGGCGCGCAGATCACCTTCTTTTCACCGCTTGCCGACGAGGCGTTACCCGAAGCGGACAGCCTGTACCTGCCAGGTGGTTACCCAGAACTGCACCTTGAAACTTTGGCGCACAATCGCTCCATTCAATCACACATTGCGGCCCATCATGCGCAGGGAAAACCGATCGTTGCCGAGTGCGGCGGCATGCTTTACCTCCTGGAGTATCTAACGGATGCAAATGGCAACAAAGCGCACATGGTAGGACTGCTGCCGGGACATGCCCTTATGCAAACGCGTTTGACCAACCTCGGATTGCAGGAGATGACGTTGCCCGAAGGCAAGTTACGCGGCCATACTTTCCACTACTCGCGCATGGAGACGTCGATCGAGCCACTTAATTATGCCAGCGATTCGCGCACCCGGGGACGCGGTGAACCTGTTTTTCGGCAGGGCCGTTTGCACGCATCCTATGTGCACGCCTACCTGCCGTCCAACCCGCAAGCCGCTGGGCAGCTTTTTCTCCCATGAGCGATCAGGTGATATCTGTTGTGGATCGCGCAGCCAGCCGGTTGCCACAACGCATTGTGTGTCTCACCGAGGAAACCACTGAAACGCTATACCTTCTCGGAGAACAGCACCGCATCGTCGGCATTTCGGGGTTCACCGTACGACCACCCCAGGCACGGCGGGAGAAGCCTCGCGTGTCTGCCTTTACTTCAGCAAAGATCGAGCGAATCCTGGAACTCGAACCGGATCTTGTGCTTGGATTTTCAGATCTGCAATCCGATATCGCGGCGCAACTCATCCGTGCCGGCATTGCGGTACATGTTTTCAATCAGAGGTCGGTGACACAGATCCTGTCCATGATTGCTCTGCTCGGTGGCATGGTGGGCGCATCGTGCAAGGCTCATGCGCTGATCATCGAGCTTGAAAGCGGCATAGAACAAATACGAAAGGTCGCCTCCCAGCTTCCCCGCCGCCCGCGGATCTACTTTGAGGAGTGGGACGATCCGATGATTTCCGCAATTCGATGGGTGTCAGAACTAATTACCATTGCCGGAGGTGACGACTGTTTTGCCGAACTCAGTACTGAAGGCCGTGCAAAACAGCGCATCATTGCGAATCCCGATGAGGTAGTACGACGTGCGCCGGACATCATCGTCGGCTCCTGGTGCGGCAAGAAATTCCGCCCCGACAGCGTTGCGCAGCGGCGCGGCTGGAGCACGATTCCGGCGGTAAGACTCGGCTACGTTCGCGAGATTCGCTCCCCGGACATCTTGCAACCCGGTCCCGCGGCGCTCACTGACGGCTTGCGCCAGCTGCACGAGATCATTCTTCGATGGTCCGCGGCAACCGCTGATAGCGTGCAACGGCAATGACTGACCAGCATCGTTACTGCGAACTTGAGCTTGCGGCAATCTATCGAGTGTTGCGCGAACGGCGCGACATGCGCCATTTCCTGCCGGATCCAGTTGATCCGCAAGTACTGGGACGCCTCCTGGCGGCGGCCCATCTGGCGCCGAGCGTGGGATTCATGCAGCCATGGCGGTTTCTGCGCATCGTGGACGTGCGGCTGCGTGAAAGCATTTATGACCTGGTCGAACAGGAAAGGGTGCGCACGGCTGAGGCTCTGGGAGAGCGTGGAGACGAATTCATGCGCCTCAAGGTTGAGGGCATCCGCGAATGCGCCGAGGTGCTGGTCGCGGCCCTGATGGATCGGCGGGAAAGTCACATTTTCGGCCGGCGTACTTTGCCGGAAATGGATCTGGCCTCGGTGGCCTGTGCCATCGAAAACCTGTGGCTGGCCGCACGTGCCGAGGGACTGGGTATGGGCTGGGTGTCGCTGTTTGATCCCGAGGCGCTGGCCCAACTTCTGAGCATTCCGCCGGGTGGTAAACCCGTCGCGATCCTGTGTCTTGGTCACGTTGAAGCTTTCTATCCAAGGCCGATGCTGGAACAGCTAGGCTGGCGCACAGGTCAACCCCTGCAGGAAATGCTTTTTGAAAACAGCTGGGGACGTACCACGCAGGGCAACGGGACGGAGCCACGCGATGACTGAACGCGATCAGGACACGATGCTTGAGCGCCACCGGGCACGCATGGCACGCAAGAAAAAGGTGGTGGACACGAAGATCGCACAGGCCACGCGCGACTGCGGCGTACTGGTGGTGCACACCGGCAATGGAAAGGGCAAAAGCAGTGCCGGTTTCGGCATGCTGGCTCGGGCTCTCGGTCATGGCATGCGTGTCGGCGTCGTGCAGTTCATCAAGGGTGCGTTCAGCACCGGGGAAGAAGCCTTCTTTCGCCAGCTACCGCAGGTGAGCTATTACGTTATGGGTGAGGGATTCACATGGGAAACGCAAGATCGCGAACGTGATGTGGCGGCCGCACAGGCCGCATGGCGCGTGGCCACAGGCATGCTGACCGATGCTTCCTTCCAGCTGGTGCTGTTGGACGAACTCAATATTGCGCTCAAATGCCACTACCTCGATACGCAGGACGTCGTCGCGGCGCTGGCTCAACGTCCGACCATGCAGCATGTCGTCGTGACCGGGCGCGGTGCACCGGATGCGCTGATTGCCATTGCCGACACGGTTACCGATATGACCCTGGTGAAGCACGCGTTTCAGGCCGGCATCCGCGCACAAAAAGGAATCGAACTATGAACTTAACCCAAAACGCTGCGGTTTGCGTCGCCGCGCTGCTGCTTGATCGCCTGCTCGGTGAGCCACACCGCCTGCACCCGTTGGTCGGCTTCGGGCGCATGGCAGGCGCCATTGAAACGCATCTGAATCGTCCGGTACTTGCGCCATACTGGCGACGCTTCTTAGGTCTGGTCGCTGTGGTCTCTCTGGTCTTGCCGCTGGCCCTGCTATGCTGGCTAGCCGGTCGCATTCCGGTCCTAGGAGTACTGACCAGCACCGCACTTCTCTATTTGACGCTCGGCGCACGCAGTCTCGCGGAACACGCGCGACGCGTGCAAGCGGCACTTGATGAAAATGATCTTGCCCTCGCGCGTCGGCGCGTCGGATTCATGGTCAGCCGAGACACCGCGACGCTGCAGTCGGATGATGTCGCCCGTGCTGCGGTAGAGTCGGTGCTGGAAAATGGCAATGACGCCGTGTTCGGGGCGCTTTTCTGGTTTCTTGTAGCCGGTGCCGGCGGCGCAGTAGCCTACCGGCTTTCGAACACGCTGGACGCCATGTGGGGCTACCGCACCTCACGCTATTTGCATTACGGCTGGGCGGCAGCGCGCCTCGATGACTTGCTCAACCTGGTGCCGGCAAGACTGACGGCACTGACTTATGTCCTCCTTGGATGTGTCCGCCCTGCCTTGCGCTGTTGGCGCACGCAGGCACGCCACTGGGAAAGCCCGAACGCCGGTCCTGTCATGGCGGCCGGCGCAGCGGCACTCGGCCTCGAGCTCGGCGGACCGGCGATCTACCACGGAATCTACCACCAGCGTCCTGTGCTCGGCGAGGGTGCGCCGGCAACCAGCCGCGACATAGAGCGCGCGCTGCGGCTCGTGCGACGGGGCGTGGTGCTTTGGCTGTCTATATCCGTCATCGCCGTACTCGGGAGGTTGCATTTTGGCTGAACATGGTGGCCGGATCAGGGCTGCAGCGGCGCGCTACGGTCTACCGCCTGAATGCTGGGTAGACCTGTCGACCGGAATCAATCCGCACGGCTGGCCTGTGCCGCCAGTACCGGCGGACACCTGGAGCCGTTTGCCGGAACCAGATGATGGCTTGATCGCGGCGGCGAACACATATTATAAGACTAAACAAGTTCTGCCCGTCGCCGGTTCGCAAGCAGCCATCCAGGCCATTCCTCTGCTGCGTCCCCGCTCGCACGTCGCCATTCTGGCGCCCGGCTACGTCGAACACGAACTTGCGTGGCGCCGCGCCGGTCATCTCGTTGAGCTGCTGACCTATGATGAAATCGACTGCCGCCTGTCGCAGTTTGATGTGCTGGTGCTGATCAATCCCGGCAATCCCAGCGGGGTGCGCTTCGCACGCCAGGATCTGAACCGCTGGCATGCCGCTTTGGCCGAACGAGGTGGCTGGCTGGTCTTGGACGAGGCATTTATCGATGCCACGCCACAGGACAGCCTCGCCAGCCGCAGCGATCAGACAGGACTCATCGTGCTGCGTTCACTCGGCAAGTTCTTTGGTCTCGCTGGGGCGCGTGTCGGATTCGTCCTGGCACAGACGCACTTGCTTGGCAGACTTGATGATTTGCTCGGGCCCTGGACGGTTAACGGGCCAGCGCGGCAACTGGCCACCCTGGCCCTGCGGGATCAGGACTGGCAAAGTCGGGCGCGCGCTCGCCTTCGTCTCGATGCCCAGCGACTGAACATGTTATTACGCGATGCGGGCCTGCCTCCCGCCGGCGGCACCGCACTTTTCCAATGGGTGGTTAGCGCTCAAGCACACGCAATTTCTGAAAGCCTGGCGCGTCAGGGTCTGCTGATACGTCTTTTTGCGGAACCGTGCAGCATGCGATTCGGACTGCCCTCCACCGAGCCAGACTGGCAACGGCTCAGCGCTGCTTTGGCAACTGTCGTCAAGAGTGAGCGGCTAGCAATATGAAGCCACGCACTCTCATGATTCAAGGGACCACGTCGGATGCGGGAAAGAGCACGCTCGTGACCGGACTATGTCGTGCGCTCGCGCGCCACAACCTGCGAGTCGCCCCGTTCAAGCCGCAGAACATGGCGCTCAACAGCGCGGTGACCGCGGACGGCGGTGAGATCGGTCGCGCGCAAGCGGTGCAGGCGCAGGCCTGCGGTCTTCAACCGCACTCGGACATGAATCCGGTTCTGCTCAAACCAAACTGCGATACAACCGCTCAGGTGATTATTCAGGGCCGGGCACGGACAGCGATGAATGCGCGCTGCTACCACGACTACAAGACAGTGGCGTTCCAGGCGGTACAGGAATCATACGCAAGACTAAGCCGGCAGTATGAAGCAATAATTGTCGAAGGCGCCGGCAGTCCGGCGGAAATCAATCTGCGCGATCGTGACATAGCGAACATGGGATTTGCCGAAGCGGTCGATTGCCCGGTACTACTGATTGCCGATATCGACCGTGGCGGCGTGTTTGCTCATCTGGTCGGAACACTAGCATTGCTGTCACCGTCTGAACAGACACGCATCGCCGGATTCGTGATCAACCGTTTTCGCGGCGACTTCGACTTGCTGAAACCAGGCATCGAATGGCTGGAAGCGCATACCGGAAAGCCGGTATTCGGTGTTCTGCCCTATCTGCACGGTTTGCACCTTGAAGCCGAGGATGCACTGCCCCGGGTATCGTCAGGAACCACTTCACCGCATGCGTTGCGCGTTGTTGTCCCGGCCTTGCCGCGCATCAGCAATCACACCGATTTCGATCCCTTGCGCCTGCACCCGCAGGTCGACTTCCAGTACATTGGCCCCGGCGCACCCGTACCCGGCGCGGATCTCATTATCCTGCCGGGCAGCAAGAGCGTGCGCGCCGATCTCGCCTGGCTGCAGGCCAACGGATGGACGCAGGCAATCGAACGACACCTGCGTTACGGCGGCAGGGTAATTGGAATTTGTGGCGGCTTTCAGATGCTCGGAAAGGTCATCGAAGATCCGCTCGGACTCGAGGGTGATCCCGGGGCAAGCACAGGCCTGGGTTGGCTTGACGTGGTCACCGTGCTAGAGCCGGAGAAACAATTGCGTCAGGTCCGCGGCGAACTGGCGTTCGACCATGCCGAAGTATCCGGTTACGAGATCCATCATGGCGTGACCCGAGGCAAGGCACTGGCGCGCCCTGTCGCGCTGCTGCGCCAGGGTTCCGACGGCGCCATCTCCGAAGACGGACTCCTGATCGGCACGTATCTACATGGCCTGTTCGACACGCCAGCGGCATGTGCTGCGTTGCTGCGCTGGGCCGGTCTAACCGACAGCGCGGCATTCGATTACCCGGCGCTGCGTGAGCAGGCCATAGAGCGGTTGGCCGATGCCGTCGAGCAACACCTGGATATGAGTCGAATCCACGCATTGCTGGATCTGAATCCGACTGGCCGGCTCGCATGAAAGAACTGATTCTCGGCGGCGTGCGCTCTGGTAAAAGCCGTCTGGCTGAGCAGCGTGCACGCGCATCCGGCATAGAAGTTATCTACATCGCCACTGCCACCGCCGGCGATGCCGAAATGCGCAAACGCATCGAAGCGCATCGCGCGCGACGCCCACCGCACTGGCGTCTCATTGAAGAACCGCTGCGCCTAGCACGTGCACTCATCCAACACGCTTCTGCGAATCGCTGTCTGGTGGTCGATTGCCTCACACTTTGGTTGTCCAACTTGCTTGGCGACAGTCGGAATCTGTTGGATGTCGAGCGCAACGCCCTGGTCGATGTCCTGCCACACTTGCCAGGCCAAGTGATCCTGGTAAGCAACGAGACCGGTCTTGGCGTTGTACCACTTGGCGAACTGTCGCGCCGGTTTTGCGATGAGTCCGGACGGCTTCATCAGGATGCGGCACGCGCTTGTGATCGCGTGACATTCATGGTGGCCGGTCTCCCCCTTACCCTGAAAGGAAACTGACATGATCAATGCTGAATGGCTGCACATGCCTTGTGCCACGTTGAACGAGAATGCCCGCAGGGAAGCTGAACATCGCCAAACGCAGCTCACTAAGCCGCCAGGTGCCCTGGGCCGTCTGGAGTCGCTGGCCATCCGGCTTGCTGCCATGCAGGGCACATCGCGGCCAACGCTCAATCAGATCTACATCGCCGTGTTTGCCGGCGATCACGGTGTGGCCGCCGAAGGCGTCTCGGCATTCCCGCAGGCGGTCACCGCAGAAATGGTGCGCAACTTTGCGCGCGGTGGTGCTGCAATAAACGTGCTTGCACGCGAGTTGGGTGCCACTCTAGAAATAACGAATCTCGGTACGGTGGTGGACATCGGTCAGCTGCAAAACGTGCATCACGCCAACCTCGGCCCGGGCACCGCCAATTTCACCAAAGAAGCAGCGATGAGCGACGCCCAACTCATGCGCGCTATGCACACGGGTCGCCAGGCAGCGGAAAGAGCGAAACTCGCCGGGACGCAGCTTTTTATCGGCGGTGAAATGGGAATCGGCAATACGACCTCAGCAACGGCCATCGCTTGTGCCCTGCTCGACATGCCGGCCACAACGCTGGCCGGCCCGGGTACAGGTCTCGACGTTCAGGGCGTCGGCCGCAAAGCTGCAGTGGTGCGCGAGGCGCTGCGCATACACGCAGAGCATGCTGCCGATCCGGTACAGGTGCTGCGCCGGATGGGGGGATTCGAGATCGCGGCGCTGGCCGGCGCGTACCTTGCCTGTGCCAAGATGGGTCTGCCGACACTCATTGACGGCTTCATCGCCACGGCCGCGGCACTGGTGGCGACACGCATCTCTCCTCAAAGCGGTGAATGGTACTTCTATTCGCATGCCTCGGCCGAACCTGGGCATGCGCACATACTGAAGGCATTAGGTGCCGATCCGCTGCTTGACCTCGGCATGCGTCTTGGCGAGGGCAGCGGCGCTGCGGTCAGCGTGCCAATCCTGCGATTGGCCTGCGCGCTGCACGGCGAAATGGCAACCTTTGCCGAAGCCGGCGTATCCGAAAAAACCGCGTGATCGCCACCTATATTGAACTGCTGCGACATGGCGAAGCCACCGGCGGGCGGCGTTACCGCGGCAGTCTCGACGATCCGTTGACGACTAAGGGCTGGAACGAGATGCACCACGCCCTGCGCGACGATGCACGCTGGACGCGCATCGTAAGCTCGCCACTGAGTCGCTGCCGGGACTATGCAGAGCATCTTGCTCAACGCAAGAAACTGCCGGTACGCATTGATCCGCGCTTGCGTGAAATCCACTTTGGCGAGTGGGAGGGAAAGACGGCCGAGGAATTGCTGCGGGTCGACAACGAGCGAATTCAGGACTTTTGGCGGAATCCTGAAGGCGCCCCGCCGCCACGCGGTGAACCACTGGATGCTTTTCAGGCTCGTGTTCTGGATGCATGGGAAGAACTGATCGGATGCGAGCCTGGAGATTCCGTGCTTGTCATCACCCATGCTGGAGTGATGCGCATCATCCTGGGTCAGGTTCTGGGACTGCCACTCCCAGTTGCCTTGCAGTTTGGCATTCCCCATGCGCATCGGGTGCGGATGCAACTTAAAGATTTTGAAAAGCGCATATTCGATTGCGAACTTCCCGATCGTCAGGGACCGGACACATGCTGAAGCCGCTGCGCATT
>JAKBDW010000560.1:0-2726 GCA_021834245.1 Pseudomonadota bacterium | reverse complement strand
CCGATCTGAACGCAGATCGTCTTGAGCCGGGCGAGCGCTGTGCATCGACTTCCAACCGCAACTTTGAGGGGCGTCAGGGGGCAGGTGGGCGCACGCATCTTGTCAGTCCCGCAATGGCCGCGGCGGCGGCGATTGCCGGACATTTTATCGATGTGCGAGATCTGCGCTAGGGCAAAGCCGGGCGCGCTTCAGCTGTGAAACGTAAAAGATAAATCCGGGGGTAGTGTGCAAAAATTCACCACATTGACGGGTATCGTGGCACCGATTGATCGTCCGAACGTCGACACTGATGCGATCATTCCCAAGCAATACCTGAAATCGATCAAGCGTAGCGGTTTCGGTCCCAATCTCTTCGATTCCTGGCGCTATCTCGATCACGGTGAGCCGGGTATGGACCACAGTCGTCGTCCGCTCAATCCAGATTTCGTGCTCAACCAGCCGCGCTATGCCGGCGCCAGCATACTGCTGGCGCGCGCCAACTTCGGTTGCGGCTCTTCGCGCGAACACGCCCCCTGGGCCCTGCTGGATTACGGATTCCGCGTCATTATCGCACCGAGTTACGCCGACATCTTCTACAACAACTGTTTCAAGAACGGTCTGTTGCCGATCGTGCTGGCGGCGGATACGGTGGAGCGTCTGTTTCGCGAGGCCTATGCGCAGCCAGGTTACAAGCTTGAGGTAGATCTGGGCGCGCAGCGATTGACGACACCGTCCGGGGAAGTGATTTCTTTCGATGCTGATCCTTTCCGCAAGCACTGCCTGATTAACGGGCTCGACGATATCGGTCTGACACTGCAGCATGCCGACGCCATCCGCGCCTACGAGGCGGGGCGGCGCAAGCAGGCGCCGTGGCTTTTTCGTTAGCCCGTACGTCCTTCGCGCGATGAGCAGCCAGATCTGGGATGCAGAGCGTTATGCGGCCAACGCGCGCTTCGTCGCTGATCTTGGCTTGCCGCTGTTTGATCTCCTTGCGCCGACCGTCGACGAAAGGGTTCTCGATCTCGGTTGCGGTGACGGTGCGTTGACCGAACATATTGCTGCGCGTGGCGCGCACGTGTTGGGCGTGGATGCCAGCCCGGCGATGGTCCTGGCCGCCCGCGCACGTGGAATCGATGCGCAAATCGCCGATGGCGAGCATCTCGGTTTTGAGGACCAGTTCGACGCAGTTTTCAGCAACGCCGCGCTGCACTGGATGAAACATGACCCGGATGGGGTCATTGCTGGCGTTTGGCGCGCGCTGCGGCCGGGCGGCAGATTTGTCGCCGAAATGGGCGGTGCCGGAAATGTCTCGCAAATTGTGGCGGCACTGTACCGGGCAATGACCAGACGCGGACTGGATGCAAAACAAGCCGATCCCTGGTTTTTCCCCGAGCGTACGGACTATGCCAATCGCCTGGTGCACGCCGGTTTCGAAATCTCGCTCATCGAGTCGTTCCACCGCCCAACTCGCTTGCCCGGGGACCTGGTCGGCTGGCTGGAAATGTTTGCCCAGAGCTTTCTGGCGCCAGTCCCGCAGTCGCAAAGGGAAGATGTCCTGCGTGAAGTACGTGCGGAATTATTGCCGATTTGTTGCGACAGCGCCGGTGTATGGACGATAAACTATGTGCGCTTGCGCTTCGTTGCGCTGCGACCGGCAGAGGGCAGCGTGCGGCAAAGCGCGGGAAGCTGATCGAATTAACCAGTGGAGTAGTCGGATGACAAACAAGATTCTGGTGCTTGCGGGCGATGGTATCGGGCCGGAAATCATGGCCCAGGCGGTGAAAGTGCTTGATTTCCTGCGGAATGACGGTCTTGCCATTGAGATCGAGCATGCGCTTGTCGGGGGCGCGGCCTATGATGCCAGCGGCACCCCGTTACCGGAAAGCACGCTGACTCTGGCGCGCGCCTGCAATGCCATCTTGCTCGGCGCAGTGGGCGGTCCGAAATGGGAGTCGTTGAACATTGCCCTGCGGCCGGAAAAGGGTCTGCTTGGACTGCGTTCCGAGCTGGGGCTTTTTGCCAACCTGCGGCCAGCCATGCTGAATGCCCACCTGGCATCGGCCTCGAGCCTGAAACCCGAAGTAGTCGCGGGACTCGATCTGATGATCGTGCGTGAACTCACCGGTGGCATCTACTTCGGCAAGCCGCGCGGCGTGCGCGTGTTGGCTGATGGCCGGCGGGAGGGCTTCAATACCCTGGTCTACAACGAAACCGAAATCGAACGCATCGCGCGTGTGGCGTTCGAAACCGCCATGAAGCGTGGCAAGCGCGTGTGTTCGGTGGATAAGGCCAACGTTCTGGAATGTACCGAGTTATGGCGCGAAGTGGTCACCGCGGTGGCCAAGGACTATCCGCAGGTCCAGCTTTCGCATATGTATGTCGACAACGCGGCGATGCAACTGGTGCGCGCGCCGAAGCAGTTCGACGTCATCGTCACCACCAACATGTTTGGCGACATCCTGTCGGACGAGGCGGCGATGCTGACCGGGTCAATTGGCATGCTGCCGTCGGCTTCGCTCGATGCAGCACACAAGGGTATGTACGAACCGATTCACGGATCAGCGCCGGACATCGCCGGTAAGGACATCGCCAATCCCATCGGTACTATCCTGTCCGTAGCGATGATGCTGCGCTACACTCTGGACCAGCCAGCCATGGCGCAGCGCATAGAGCGTGCAGTCGAGGCGGTTCTGGCACAGGGATTGCGAACTGCGGACATCCACACCCCAGGTTGCGCCCGGGTCGGC
>JAKBDW010000513.1:0-2730 GCA_021834245.1 Pseudomonadota bacterium | reverse complement strand
AGCGCCTGGATCGCCAGCCGCTGGCACGACCCCGCCTTCCCCGCCGCTTTCCCGTGGTTCGGCAGCGTGCGCTACTGGCAAGACCGCATACTGGAACTGCGCGAACAGGTCGCGCTGATGCAGGAAGCGCTGCCGTGGTGAGCCCGCGCCGACGGCGGTGCCGCCGCAACGTGGCACAAACAGCGCCCTCGCCGGGTGGTAACGCGGGGGCGTCTGCCGTCAGAACAAGGCATCAACCGTCATCTATCGGAATAGAGCCTGTCGGGACTCTCCCTCAGACTGACCTTGCCCGCGAAAAACGTATCCCTTGCTGAGTCATTCAATCCAAGCAAGGAGACCTGTACCACGAAATCCTGCTGATGCCCCCCAGGGTCATCAAATCGCGACGGGCATCGAGTGCATCACGCAGCCACCTGCGCGAACGATGGGTTGTCCGCCAAGCACGACGATGGATACAGCCGGTTCAAACACCACGTTTCTGCCCCGAAAAATCCACGGATCATCGTGTGATGCGTTTTCAAAGCGGCCTCTACCTGCTCGGGGAGGATTGCGTCATCCTGAACGAAGACAACGACATTGCCCCGCTCTACCAAGAGGCTCTGGAGGCCATGGAGCCGTTCGGGCAGATCGTTGATGTGGAAGAGCGCCTGTTGCCGCGCCGGGTGCAAAAGATGATCGAGGATCAACGCAACGGGTGGTTCCAGTCTCTCGGCGACGACTACCCGCTCCTTGAATCCGAGTTCCCGGAATTCCCGGAAATACGTGAAAGCGAAATTCGGGGCGTCTGAGCCGCCATCGTTTGATTCGCCGCGGCAGGGTCGTGTGATCGCCCGACCCTGAGCCTGTATTCAAGCCATATGGCTACTTTTGAGAGGGATTGAAATGCAGAACGCCGTCGGATCGAATTTTGGTGGGATGCTGGAAAAACTCAGGCGTTCAATCGAAGCAGACACACGAGTGGCTCCATGCCCGCCTACCAACTCGAGGGCTGGCGCGATGATGAAGGTGCCGATGGCACAGGAATCTGTCGAATCTGCCGGGCCGAACCCAACGGATCGGCGGAAAAAAATCGCGCTGACTGGCGAGGTTTTGCGTATAGACCTTCCCTTTGCGTATCGCGCATTTTTTGAATACATCGCTATCTTTTTGTTTTTATTGATTTATTTGGTGATGTTGGGTTTACAACCAAACCATTCGCTATTGGTGCCAATGAGCACTGGTACGCGTTGCTGCGGTTCAAGCGCCAAGCAGCCTTCTTGCCAACACGGACTGCATGTCACGGCGTCCGTCCGCAATCAGATAAATGATGACTTGGCTGCCTGTGACACGGTAGATCACGCGGTATGGTTTGAAGGAGGTTTGGCGGTATTCTTTGATGCCGAGACCGACCAGTTCCTTCGGATAGCTACCGCGCTCCGGGAATCTCGACAGGCTCTCCACAACTTCCATCAACTCATCCAACACATAGTTGGCGTTGGCTACGCAATCGAACTCGGAGATGTAGTCGTGGATGGCCTCCAAGTCCTGCTCTGCCCCATCGGTGAGCAAGACCTCGAATTTGGCCGGTGTGCCAGACATCAGACCACGGCTCGCTTGGCGCGAAGACGGGCAACGACATCGGCCACGGGTTTGACCTTGCCAGCGGCCATGTCCTGGTTGCCCAGCGCGAGGATTTTCAGCAGCGCCAGCGTTTCTTGCGTCTCTTCGAACGAGGCTACATCCTGCAGGACAGCCTTGGCCTCCCCGTTTTGGGTAATGACCATAGGTTCTCGCTGCTCCGCGAGGTGCGTCAGAACCTCTGCAGCGTTGGCTTTGAGATAGCTGATCGGCTTGACTTGTGATGAATAGCGCATGGCTATGCCCCGGGCTCAATAAAGACTTAATATAGTCTTTTTATGGTCTTATGGCAAGATGCCTGAATCGGATGCAGTCATGCCATCAAGGTGCTGAAGGTATTCACCCCTGAAAGTATTTCGCAGCCATGCGGTCGGCAACCGATGCCACATGGTCATGGCTCAGGTGGCTGTATCGCTTCACCATCGCCAGCGTCTAGTGTCCGAGAATCTCCGCGATTTCGGCCAGGCTCGCGCCGCTCATGGCGAGATAACTTGCCGCCGTGTGCCGCAGGTCATGCCAATGAAAATCCTTGATGCCTGCACGCTGCAAGGCGGTTTCCCACGGCTTACGCAAATTAATCGGCTGCTGCGGGTTCTTTCCGGGAAAGATCAGATCGGTGTCGATCCGGCGCACACGCGCTTGCAGCACGGCAATGGCTGGCGCTGCTAGGGGTAGTGCGCGCCGTTCGCCGTTCTTGGTGGTCTCAAGAATCAGCACGCGGCGGTGCAGATCAACCTGCGCCCACGTCGCGCCCATGATTTCGGCCTGACGTGCGCCGGTGGTCAGCGCCAGGATCACGGCGGGGTGAAGATCGGCACTGGTCGATGCCTTGCACGCGGCCAACAGCTTCTCCCGCTCGGTGTCGCTGAGATAGCGAACACGTCCACCCGGTACTTCGGCTTGCTGACGCGCTTCATGGGGGATGCTTCGATCAGTTCCCATTCCCGTTCACACAGCGCCAGCACGCCACTGAGCGCCTGACGATATTGGCCTAGGGTTGCCGCACTGCGCGGCTTGTGTGTGCGCTCGCTGGGCGTCGATGCCAGCTTGTGCATGGCCTCGTTGATGCGCTTCGGGGCCACATCTGAGAGCGCGTATTCCCCAAGCTCTTGC
>JAKBDW010000134.1:0-2736 GCA_021834245.1 Pseudomonadota bacterium | reverse complement strand
TGGCAAACTGGGATGTCATTGTCACGTCTCCACTCAGCCGCTGCGCCGAATTTGCGCGGGAACTGGGCGGGAAACTGGCGCTACCGGTAAAGGAAGATGAGCGGCTGAAAGAGATCGGATTCGGCGCGTGGGAAGGCCTAACCCCGGAGGAAATCAGCCGCAACGATCCGGAAATACTGCGTCGCTTCTGGCAGGATCCAGTACGCCATCGGCCGCAGGGCGCAGAAACCCTGGCGGACTTTCGCGTGCGCGTGCACGCTGCATGGCAGGATCTTACTGACAAATTTGCGCAGCAGCGCATTCTGGTGGTGGCGCATGCCGGAGTGATTCGCATGTGCATCAGCCTCGTGTTGGGGGTGCCGCTGGACAATATCTTCCGCATCCGCGTGGAAAACGCCGGTCTGACGCGTATCCGTGTCGAGCACGGTGACAGCGGACAATTTCCCACATTGGTATTTCACGGCGGAAAACCACGATGAGAGTTCGCTGGCTGGCGGTCCTGTGCGCATTGGTTAGTGTTTGCGCGCAGGCACAGGTTAGCGCCATCGACGCTCGTGGCGTCGATGTCGTACTTCAGAAACCCGCGCGGCGCATCGTGAGCCTAGCGCCGAATGTTACCGAGTTACTGTATGCGGCGGGTGCGGGCAGTCGGATTGTGGGAGTGTCGGCGTTCAGTGATTATCCGCCGCAGGCGGGCGCGCTGCCCAGGATCGGCAACAGTACGCGACTTGATCTAGAGCGCATTCTTTCGCTGCATCCGGATCTGGTCGTCGGTTGGCTGAGCGGTAATGGACCTTCCGACATCGAACACCTGCAGCAAGCCGGTCTGCCAGTATTTCTCAGCGAACCAGATCGGCTCGCACGGATTCCCGGACTGATCGTTGCGCTTGGACATCTGGCAGGAACGGATGTGCAGGCCAGACGCGCGGCGCAAGACTTTCGCGCCGGGCTAGGTAGACTACGTGCCAGGTACGCCGCCAGGACATCGCTCAGCGTGTTCTTTCAGATTTCCTCTGAACCGCTTATTACTCTGAATGACCGGCAGATCGTGAGCGATGTCCTTCATTTGTGCGGTGCCAGCAATGTTTTCGGCAATCTCAGGAGCATTGCCCCACAGATTGGTCGCGAGGATGTGCTGCGCGCTGATCCGGATGTAATCCTGATTGCCGAGCCGCGTGCCGAGGCCGAAGCTGACCGTGCAAGATGGCTGCGCATCACTTCGTTGCGCGCAGCGCGCGCGCAGCATATTTATGTCCTCGACCCGGATCTCATCCAACGGCCGGGGCCGAGACTTCTCGAGGGCGCACGTCAGATGTGTGCAGTGCTGCAGGCGGCCCGCCACAGCTCGCCGCGTCGGGACTTGAATTCAGTCAGCCGTTCCGGCCGCGTGGCTTTGCCGGTTGCCACAGCACGTCGCTGACCCCGCCAAAACTGTTGAGGTTGCGGGCCAGCACGAATAGCAGGTCGGACAGACGGTTGAGGTAGTGCAAGGCAGCGGGCGAGACCGCTTCCTGACGCGACAGGCTGTAGACGCGGCGTTCTGCGCGTCGGCACACACTGCGCGCCAGGTGGCAAATGGCTGCGGCACGCGTTCCTCCGGGTAGAATGAATTCCTTGAGCGGCGGCAGTTCCGCATTCAGGGCATCAAGCAGAATTTCCAGTTCCCCGACACGACGTTCTTCCACGATGTTGTGGCCAGGTATCGACAGTTCGCCGCCCAGATCGAACAGGCAGTGCTGAATGCCAACAAGGGCTCCGGCGACGTGATCGGGCAGCGCCTCAGTCTGCAGCAAACCCAGCATGCTGTTGAGCTCGTCAATCGCGCCCAGCGCCTCGACGCGTGCGCTGTCTTTGGGCACGCGCGTGCCATCGCCCAATCCGGTGGTGCCATCATCGCCGGTGCGAGTGTAGATCTTCGAAAGGCGATGACCCATCAGTTAGAACTCCGCTCAGCTTTCACTTAGCCTATACACGATTGGCACAAGTAGGTCAAAAGCGCTGCCACGCAGCAGGGCAGTTGCTTTGGGCAAGCGCGCGACATGGCCGAGACTGCGTTCGGCGGCCGTATCGAGTACGGCATACCCCGAGCTCCTTACGAGCCGAATGCCGTCAAGACGGCCGTCGGCCTCGACCCGCAGGTGCAACAGCACGCGACCTTCCCAACCCTCCTCGCGGGCGAGCAGAGGGTAGTGGAAGTAGGGCGCCAGCGACTGCAGTACCAGCTGTGTCAATCGCTCGCCGGTTGCCGCAGCCGCGACACTTGTCTGTTGCTGATCGCCGGCGGTGGCGTCACGTTGTGCCGACGGCTGCGGTTGTTCGACCGGGTTTCCCGCGGCCGGCGGTTGTGCCGCCGGTGCCGCGGCTATTGCGCTACCCGGCTGCACCGCCGCCATGTGCTCGGTCGCAACGCGGGGTTGCGCAGCGGAACGCGTTGCATGCGGTGCGCCGATTCTGGTTTGCGGCGCGGCGCCGGCGGCGGCTGCGATGCTCGGTGGCAGCAATGTCACGTCCAGGTTTGTGCCGCTTAGCATCGGAAATGGCGGCCTCATTGCCAGGATCGAGATAACCGCAGCGTGCGCCAGCAGCGACAGCATAACGAATCGCGGCAAGCGCGCTGACATCGGGTTCACCGCGGCGGAGCGTAGCGCAGCGTCACGAAGACCGAGCGCGACGGAGTGTTGTAGCCCGAGGCCAGCTCGTACTGCTTGTTAAAGAGATTCTCGAGGCGACCACCGA
>JAKBDW010000469.1:0-11133 GCA_021834245.1 Pseudomonadota bacterium | reverse complement strand
CCAGGAGTGTGTCGTATATCAGTTTCTGTACCGTATTTGCAGGCATTATGTCCTCTGGGTTGAATTGCGATATAAACCATGGTTCAAGACAAACTCCTCCACGCACTCCGGCAGCATTCCGTGTACTGACTCACCTCGCGCCAGCGCTGCGCGGATCTGTGACCCAGAGATGTACTGGAGACTGACGGCCTGGAATGCAAGCCGACCCGCGGGCGCGGCCGCGAGTTCGTTGGGGTCGGTACAGCGACGTCCGCGCATCCACGCCGGAATGGCCTCGTCCCCCGGAGGGGGCCCCCAACCTGGCCGCTGCATGACCACCAGGTGCGCCATGTTCGGTAGCTCGTGTGCCCTGTGCCATGATTCCAAACCGAGAAAGGCGTCCATACCAACAATCAGGCACAGTGGTTGCGAGCCCAGCTCCCGGCGCAATGATTCAAGCGTCAACATTGTATAAGACGGCCCACCGCGACGAATTTCGCGGTCATCGGCCCGAAAGCCGGGAATCTCGGATACTGCGAGTTCCACCATGCGCAGCCGCTGGCTGGCACTTGCTGTGGGTGCACAACGGTGGGGAGGATTCGCCGCAGGAACAAAACGCACTTCTTCTAAGGCAAGCGCCGACATGATTTCGAGGGCCGGTCGCAGATGCCCGAAGTGTATCGGATCAAACGTACCGCCAAAAATGCCGATGGGCTGCACTCGCCGCTTGTAACGCTCCGCGTCTCCGCTTGATCACGGTAGAGGATATCATAGCTGGCCATGCCGGCCGTCGCAAACATCGGCTCCGGCAGCAGCTTTTCACTCAAGGCAGTGGAGTTCATTGCCTCTGTACCCAGTCGGCGTCGGCCTACTTGCGGATATGGCCGTCACCCAACACTACAAATTTCTGCGACGTGAGCCCCTCCAATCCGACCGGCCCGCGCGCATGCAGCTTGTCCGTAGATATGCCGATTTCAGCGCCTAGCCCATATTCAAAACCATCGGCGAAGCGCGTTGAGGCATTGACCATAACTGAACTGGAATCGACCTCACGCAAAAAACGCCGAGCGTGTGTGATGTCTTCGGTAACGATTGCATCAGTGTGCTGGGAGCCGTAACGCGCAATGTGCTCGATTGCCTGATCCAGGCCCTCGACGACGCGCACCGAAAGGATAGGAGCCAAATACTCCGTATACCAGTCCTCCTCGGTTGCAGCCTTGATCCCGGGAAGGATTCGACGTGTTATTTCGCAACCACGAAGTTCTACCGCCTTTTCCTGATACATCGCGCTCAGCGGCGGCAAAACCTTTTCCGCAATAGCACGCGCAACCAACAGCGATTCCATCGTGTTACAGGTGCCGTAGCGCTGAGTCTTGGCATTGAAGGCGATTCGCAGCGCTTTATCCAAATCGGCCTTATCATCAATGTATACGTGGCATACGCCATGAAGATGCTTGATTACCGGAATTGTGGCCTCGCTGCTAACCCGTTCGATCAGGCTCTTGCCGCCGCGCGGTACGATCACGTCGACAAACTCCTTCATGCGAATCAACTCACCCACTGCGGCACGGTCCGTCGTCTCAATTACTTGAACTGAATCCTGCGGCAAGCCAGCCTTCGCGAGGCCCTCGCGGATGCAGACGGCGATCGCCTGGTTGGAATGCAGTGCTTCCGAGCCGCCGCGCAATATCGAGGCATTGCCGGACTTAAGGCACAGACCGGCGGCATCTGCGGTAACATTTGGGCGCGATTCATAAATGATACCGATCACTCCAAGCGGCACACGCATCCGGCCCACCTGGATACCAGAGGGGCGAAAGCTAAGACCCGATATCTCGCCCACGGGATCAGGCAGATCGGCAATCTGGCGCAGACCTTGAGCCATTGCAGTGATACCCTGGGAATTCAATGTCAGCCTATCAAGAGAGGCGGCGTCAAGACCATGGCGCGCGCCGGCATCAAGATCCTTCTTGTTGGCCTGAATCAGCTTATCGGCGCTTTGCTCGATGGCATCGGCCATAGCGACAAGAGCGGCATTTTTCGCCGCCGTTTCGGCGCGCGCGGTATCGCGTGCCGCCACTCGGGCACGCCGCCCCACCTGCTCCATGTACTGACTGATCTCAAGCGCTGTCGATTGGCGCGATGCCGTGCTCATGTTACTAATCTCCGGATATATCGGACCCATGCGAGCAGCGGGCCCATCCACCGCCTACCCGCCTACGCCAAGACACGCACTCCGCAGAACGCCAGCACCAGCGACTCAATTTCCTGCCACGCGTTGCCTTTGGCTCGACCCTTAACAAGGCGATCGATGCGCGCTGCACGCACCAGGATTGCTGGCCAGCGTCGCGCCTTTAGGCGCCGCAATGCCTTAACAACCAAAGGCCGGCGACTTGCCCACACCCGGTGTGCCTGCAGCACACCAGCCTCTGGACGCCCATCGGCAATCTGTGCCGCGATTTGGGCCATACTGCGGGCTTCCCGTACCAGGGCCCACAGAACCAGTATCGGCTCAACGCCCTCGGCACGCAAGCTTTCCAGGACGCGCACTGCGGAGCGGGCATCGCCGGCAAGGCAGCTGTCCGCGAGGCCAAATACCGTAAACCGAGTGTTATCGGCCAACATGGCCTCGACGTCCGCCAGCCGCACTTCCGCATCGCCATAGAGCAGCGCCAGCTTGTCAACTTCCTGGGCGGCCGCCAGCAGGTTTCCTTCCATATGATACGCCAACAGGTTTGTCACCCCAGTTTCGACACGTAGACCTTTAGAACGAATGCGGCGCTCGATCCATTCTGGCAATCTTTCGACGCTAATGGGCCAGATCATCACGGCAACCCCCGCGTCGTCTAGCGACTTGGCCCATCCGCTTTCGCGGGTTTGCTTGTCCAATTTTCCCGTGATCACCATAAGCAAGGTATCAGCCGCGGGATTCGCAGCCAGTTCCGCAAGGATCCGGCCTCCGTCAGCACCCGGTTTGCCGTTTGGCATGTTCACTTCCAGCAGCCTGCGCTCGGCAAACAAGGAAAGTGATTGGCTAGACGAACGCAGACTTTCCCAGTCGAACGCACCATCCACATTGAGCACGTGGCGCTCGACATAGCCGGCCTCGCTAGCCCGCTGGCGTATTGCGTCGCAACATTCCTGAATCACCAGAGGTTCGTCGCCACTGATCAGATACACGGGGGCAAGTCTCTTGCGCAGCTGGTCGTTCAGGCGATCAGGGTCGATCTGCATTTCGAGCGGACCTCGCTAGCGCGGAAGGGATGCAAGTTCGCGGATAATCTGGTCGATCGCATCCCGGCGCATTTGATCCTGCAGGGACTGGTTTTCCCGTTCAGTCGCGAGCACATTGAGCTTGTTAAAACTGTAGTCTCGCTGAATCTTTATGGTCCGATCACGAATTATTGGGTGACCCGAAGCATCGGAAAGGCTGAAGCTTACCTTGTAATTCATGATGTAATCGCTTGCGGTACCGGTAACATCGATAGCGGCGATCTCGCTGGTAATGGTCTCCCCGGAAACCGTCAGGGTAGGAACGGGTGCTGTTGAATCGTCGACCAAATGCGCACCGGCCTCGGTGCGCAATGCATCACGCAATTCAACCAGCACGGTAGGATATGCCGATGCTCCGCCCATGGTTACACGCAGCCGCGACAGCTGCGGCGGCAACGTAGTCGACTCAACACCTCGCAAATGGAAGCCGCATCCGCTGAGTTGCAAACAGCAGGCTGCAATCAACACGCCCAGACTTCGCGAAGTAAAACCACTCGCCATACGCTCCCGGAAATCTGCCACCTTCTATTTATCCTGCCACAACGATGTTCACGAGCCGGCCCGGCACAACCACCACTTTCTTGACCGACTTGCCTTCGACATGTCGTGCCACCGCCTCGTCGGCGAGCGCCAGCGCGCGCACCGCTTCTTCGCTGGCCTGAGCCGGAACAATCACCCTTGCGCGCAACTTACCATTGACCTGAACGACCATCTCGATGCTGGCCTGCTCAAGAGCGGCCTGATCCACCTGTGGCCAAGGCGCGGTCAGAATGTCCGCGCCGTATTCCGCACTATACTGAAGCTCTTGCCAAAGCACATGCGTGATGTGCGGCACAATAGGGGCAAGAACGCGCAGCAAGATACCCGTGCCTTCTGCCAGAATATGCTGCCGGACTGACCCCAGGGTTTCAGCCTCTTTCCAACCGTCGCCAGACTGTCCAGGAAAACCGCCGGCCAGCAGGTTCAGCATCTGCATCGCAGCTGAAACAACAGTATTGAATTGCTTCTTGTTGATGTCGTCCGTGGCCTGGCGCAATAAACCATGAAGTTTACGTCGAATTTCCTTTTGTGCTTCGCTGGCGTTGGACCAATCGTACGGAGGTTGTGGCCGAATTGGTGCAACGCCGGCATCGCCGATGAACCATTCCCGATGCAGACGCAAACCGAAATCCCATAGCCTGCGCAGGAATCGGTAGGCGCCTTGAACACCGGAATCAGACCATTCAAGGGTCATCTCCGGTGGCGCGGCAAACATCATAAACAGCCGCGCCGTATCGGCCCCATACTGTTCAATGAGCGCTTGCGGATCGACGCCGTTGTTCTTCGACTTCGACATGGTACCGATGCCACCAGAATCAACCGCCTGACCGTCGCTTTTGAGGATTGCGCCGATCCTGTTGCCCTTTTCATCGAGCTTGAACTCCACATCTGACGGGTTGAAATAGGCGATTCGTCCAGTGGCAGGCTTGCGAAAGAAGATTTCGTTCAAGACCATTCCCTGCGTCAGCAGTCTCTCAAACGGTTCGTCTCCTCGAACCAGCTTTAAGTCGCGCATCACCTTCCACCAAAAACGCGAATATAAAAGGTGCAGGATGGCATGCTCGATACCACCGATGTACTGGTCGACCGGCATCCAATAGCCGGACTCGTCCGTCACCATTGCGTCCACGCGCCCAGCCGCGACAGGCAAAGAGCAAAATCGAGCGTAATACCAGGACGAGTCTACGAAGGTATCCATTGTATCGGTTTCGCGCCGCGCCTCTTTTCCGCACTTGGGACAGCGACAGTTGACAAAGTCAGCCCGCTTATTCAATGGATTCCCAGTTCCGTCGGGCACGGAATCCTCGGGTAGCACTACGGGCAGGTCTTTCTCTGGAACAGGCACGTCACCACATGCGCCACAGTGGATTATTGGTATCGGGCAACCCCAGTAGCGCTGGCGCGAGATACCCCAGTCGCGCAACCGCCACATTACCTGCTTGTCGCCAAGCCCCTTGGATTTAAGGTCGGCAGCTATGGCGTTTACTGCTCCGCCAAAATCGAGCCCGTCGTAAATTCCCGAATTAACACAGCGACCGCGCGTCTTGTCCGCATACCATTCCTGCCACCGATCAACCGAGAAGGATTCGCCAGGCACCTGAATAACTTGTTTGATCGGTAACCCGTACTGCGTGGCAAAATGGAAATCGCGCTCGTCATGCGCCGGAACCGCCATCACCGCGCCCTCGCCATACCCCATGAGAACGTAGTTGCCGATCCAAACCGGTATCTGCTCACCGGTCAGCGGGTGTGTCACTGTTAACCCAGTCGCTATGCCCTTCTTTTCAATCGTTGCCAGGTCGGCTTCCATCACTGTTCCGCGACGGCATTCCTCCACGAAAGCCGCGATTTCCGGACTACGTGCCGCAACATATGTTGCGAGCGGGTGTTCGGCAGCGACCGCGCAAAATGTGACTCCCATCATGGTGTCGGCGCGGGTCGTGAAGACCCAAAGATTTTCCCGCTTTCCTTCGACACTGTAGGGAAACGCGAAACGCACGCCCACGCTCTTTCCAATCCAGTTGGCCTGCATGGCGCGCACTCGCTCTGGCCAGTCGGGCAGTTTTTCCAGGTCAGCGAGCAATTCTTCGGCATATTTCGTAATCGCGAGGTAATACATGGGAATCTCGCGTTTCTCGACCAGCGCACCAGTTCGCCAGCCACGGCCGTCGATGACCTGCTCGTTCGCAAGCACCGTCTGGTCGACTGGGTCCCAGTTGACGATCCCGGTTTTCTTGTAGGCAATCCCCTCGCTGAGCATGCGCAGAAACAACCACTGATTCCATTTGTAGTAGTCTGGCTTACAAGTCGCCAGTTCGCGCGTCCAATCGATGGCGAATCCCAGCGACTTCAGCTGTCGCCTCATATAGTCGATGTTGTCGTAAGTCCACTTCGCTGGCGGCACGCCGTTCGCCAGCGCGGCGTTTTCCGCTGGTAAACCGAATGCGTCCCAACCCATAGGCTGAAGAACATTCTTGCCCTGCATGCGTTGAAAGCGCGCAATGACGTCTCCGATCGTGTAGTTGCGCACATGCCCCATATGAAGCCTGCCCGAAGGGTAGGGAAACATGGACAGGCAATAGAATTTGGCACGGCCTTCCTGTGGCGTTGCTTTGAAGCTTTGCTGCTGGCCCCAGTACTCCTGGGCCTGTTGTTCTATTTCCTTTATTTCCTTCGACAAATAGCGCGCGTGCATCTGAATTCAACCAATACCGGAGAGAGGGGATGTCAAACTTTATTGAGGCAAAGGATACCGTATTCCAGGGCACGGGTCTCGTGTCGTAACGGCGACACCTGACCTGGGTCTGGCGACCAAGGCTGCGCCCCTTCGGCCCGATCGGCGCGTCTTGCGCAGATCGACCGAATTGCTAGAGGGCAGCCAAAGGGGCGCAGCCGGCAGAACTCAAGGACAGGAAAGGCTTGCAGATTCTTAGGTCCGTACCGCGCGGCCCGCACCTGTTCAGGTCTTATTTCAGCAGCAGGCAACAGTACTACAGCACGGCCGAGCAGACGCCGTTACCCGGCACCAATCAGGCGCCATTGCGCTGCCCGGCAAAATCACTTGGTCTACTTTCCACTGCTTGCGTCGTACCGCTGCATAACCTGCTGGGTGATATCGAGATCCGGATCGGAATAAAGCACCATCAGTTCGGTTTTCTCGAACACCAAGTTGAGTTTGTCCTTCTTTGCAATCTGCGTGATGATACCCCGGATTTTCTCGACCGCCTTCTGCGTGAATTCGTTGTCCTTTTGATGCACTAGGTTCTGGTCAGCACCCACCATTTGCTGATACTTCTGCATTTCGTCCTGGAATTCCTTCTGTTTTTCCTTTTTTTGGGCATCGGACAGAGTCAATTGATCTTTCTCGAAACTGTCCTTCATCCCCTGCAGCTTTTGGGTCTCCTTATTAAGCTCAGCCTGCTTCACCTTTACCATCGCCTGCATTTCAGCCTGGTGTGCTTTGCCAGCATTGCTTTCTAAAAGCACCTTCTGCATGTCGACATATCCAATTCGAAGGCTGTCCGCGCCGTATGAAGGTGCGCCCGCCATGATGCCGGCTGCGAGAAGCAGAGCGGCCAAAATCTTCGTCTTCATGAATTGCTCCTGGGTAAAATGACATTAGCATCAAGATCGGCGCCAATGGCCTTTAATGCGGCTGGCGCCCTCGGGCAAAGATTATTTCACAGCCCCGGTCGGAGCGTAAATGCCAATCTCGTGCATCCCATCAGCGTTGGAGCAGCAGTGTTCAACTTGCCTATATTTTATACACTCCACTCCAATTCCCGGCATTTCCTGTGATGCGCTCGACTATCGCAAGGGTCTCGACCGCTTCCAATTCGCCGACCGCCCTGTCTGTGGCGTTATCGCAATCCCGTTATACAAGCTCCGGAGCTGACCCCATCCTCCACTCGCTGCGCAATGCCCTAGGCGTCAGGGTTTGTGCTAGTGACAATGGCCGGCGCAGAAATCGGGGCCTCGCGCGAATGATTAGTTGTGGGTGAACTAGTTTTCCGAGGGTCGCGGTCATGTGGGTTATCTTCTACTTTAAGAAGGATGCAATAGTTCGCATCGAGCCGTCTGCCTTCCCGCCCAATTGAGAGTGTCTGAATACCCGGCAGTGAGGCGCTCTATCCGAAGCTGCTCTCTAACACTGCGCTCGCGGCAGCTCGAGCCAGAAACGGCTTCCATGTCCCGGCACCGATTCAACCCCGACTGATCCGCCCATTCTCTGGGCTCCGTGCCGCGCCATGGCCAAACCGATCCCCGCTCCAGCGTAGTGTCCGACATCACGCACCCGCTCGAATGCGCGAAAGATCCGGTCCTGATCGCCGGCGGCAATCCCAATTCCATTATCCTCTACCCATAGCCGCACCAAATGGCCGCGATCTTCTGACCATACTCGCACCCGGGCTATTACGTCTGGCGCGACAAATTTGACTGCATTCGAAAGCAGATTTGCGACAATCCGCACCGCAGTCGGTGCGTGAGCCGCTACGGCATACATCGGAGCCTGCACAAGAATCTGCGCTCGCGCAGTGCGTAGTTCACCGTCCAGTTGTTCCAATGCCTCATCGATAACGTCTGCGAGGTGCGCGCTTCCAACATTCGGTCCGATGCGGCTTGCGTCGCGGTAAGCCGGCTGATCTTGCCTCGAATCATCCTTGCGCTCGCCGGCGCCGCGAATTCGGCCCAAATAGTCGCCCGCGCGCTGGTTGTCCTTGTAGTCACCTGCGGATACGCCCGCGGGTCTCTCGATGCCCTGCAACGGTGCCCGCAAATCATGCGGCATCATATATACGTGCGCACTCAGTCTTTCGTTCGAGACTGTTAAAGCTGTGGTGCGTTCCGCCAAGCGCTGCTCATGGCGAACGACATGTTCTCGCAGCGTCGCAGAAAACGTGGCGTTTTCCATAGCCACCGCAAGCTGGCGCGAAAACGCAATATAAAAACCGAGACGCTGTGGAGAAAAATAATCGCGCTTGTCACTATAGATATTCAGTGAACCCAAAGTGCGACGGCGATTGGTCAAGGGAAAGGCTGCCGTTGAAATAAACCCCTGGGCCACTGCCTGCTCGCGCCACGGCAAAAAGTCCGGATCGTTGCCGATATCATAGGTAACTTGTGGATGACCGTTGCGAATGGCCCTCCCCGCCGGACCTCTTCCTTGATCGCAATCATCCCAGCGCACAGAAAGAGAACGAAGATACTCGGAGTCTCGGGGATAATGCGCCTGCATAGCAATGTGACCGTCGACCTCGGCGCTTCCGACCCAGGCAAGTTTCGCATCGAGCTCTTCCACGCAGAGACGCGCGGCCGCGTGGCACAAGGTGGTCAATTCTGCATTTTCTGAAAATATCTGGGCACCGACATGAAACGCCTGCAGCGTTTTTTGCTGCTCCTGGGCAAATTGCTCTACCTGTCGATTGGCGGTGGTATCCGTTACCATGGCGAGGGCCCCGCTAAACTTGCCGTACGCATCGTATAGCGGTGAAGCAGACAACTTTGTCCATACCTGCGATCCGTCCGCATGGGAAAACCGGACCTCCCGCGGCTCGCGTACTCCCTGACCGCGTGCCAGCGAGTCGAGATCAATCACTCGCTTGCCGGAATCGGCAGCAAGCTCCCACAACGATTTACCAGCGATACCGGCCGGCATGCAACCGAGCATCTGCATTATCTTTTGGTTAGCGAACGTAACGCAACCATCGGGGTTTATGATAACTACGCCTTGTTCAGACGTTTCGAGGATAGTGCGATAAAGTTCTTCGTCCAGCTGTAGCGCTTCTTGAGAGCCTCGACGGGCAGCCATTTCCCGTCGCATGACAAAAAAAATGACCAGTGCGGTCAAGGCTATATACCCGACAATTTTCAGAGAATCGGCCAGCGCGAGCGAGTGTCTATCTCTGGCGAACGCTGCAATCACCTGGCTGGACAAAGCTATCCACAGCAGGGAAACGAAGAAATACGTCAGGGATGCGCGCAATGCCGCGCGTACGCCGGAACGCCTCACCGCGCCTTCCCCTGATTAACGTTCCAGGCGAGTGAATACGGAAGGTCGATGCGCCCATTCGGAATTGTTACCCGCCGCTGTCCGACATTGGGGCCCAAACCCCGCAGAATATGCATTTGCCATAAAACCATTTGCCATAAAGCATAGTCGGCCGCTGCGATTCCGCCATCGAACGAACTGCTAAAATGGGGAAGTATCGCCTTTCAATTTATTTCGCTTCCAGCCCATTAGAATGCGCACGCCGCGCAGCGCTAATGGACCTGCAAAAAATATTGCAAGAAGAATCAGTACCGGGCGATTTCCGTAAATGACATAAGGGGTTGCCCCCTCCAGTGGAGTCACCGTGCCGGTAAGAACCCACACCCGAAATTGCGGTGCTTGTGCAGTAACGCGCCCATGATTGTTGACAATAGCAGTTACTCCATTATTTGTTGCTAACACCATTTGTCGATCCGTTTCTAGCGCACGCATCCGTGCCATTTCCAACTGTTGGTGCGGGGCAAAGGAGTCACCGTACCAGGCATCTTCAGTTACATTGGCTAGCAGCGTAGCCTGCGGCAGGCTGCGAAGAATCTCTTGGCCGAATGCGTCCTCGTAGCAGACAGACATTCCGATACTCTGGCCGTCCACCATAAGAGGCCGTTGCTGCGCCGGACCTGCACTAAAGTCCGACATCGGTATATGCAGATAATCGAGCAACCAATTTAGCTCCCGAGCAAATGGAAGGTATTCTCCAAATGGCACGAGGTGGCGCTTCCGATAAACACCTGGTTGACTACCGACATTCATGACACTGTTGTAGTAGCGTGTCTCTCCGTTTACTTGGTCACGTTCCAAAATACCGAAAATAATTGCCATGTGTCGGGCATCAGCCGCACGCGTCAATTGCGGAAGAAAGTTGTGCTCAATCTCATCCCGGTACAAAGGAACTGCAGCTTCCGGCCAGACTACGAGGTTCACACCCCGCTGCTCGAACGTCAGATCTGTGTAACGCGACAGAATACTCTGCTGGAATGCCGGTACCCATTTCTGCTCCAGTGGAACATTGCCTTGGACCAGCGCTACTTGCAGCGGTGCGCCGGCCGGCTTAACCCAGGAAACGCGACCAGCGGCCCAGGCACCGATCCAGAGCGCCACCAGAACGGTAACGTAACGCTTTGCCGCTCCGCGCCAATTCCGGCCTACCTCCAACACGAGTCCGGCAGTCACGGCAACCGCCAAACTGACCCCGTACACGCCAAGCCATGGGGCTAATCCGGCGAGCGGCCCATCGATCTGGCTGTAACCGGCAACAAGCCAGGGAAACCCCGTGAGCAACCAGCCGCGTAAAC
>JAKBDW010000255.1:0-11141 GCA_021834245.1 Pseudomonadota bacterium | reverse complement strand
CACCCTTTCAAGGCCCACCGAGCAGACAATATAATAAGTAGCCATCGGTCGCGACCACGCTTTGCGCGGCGGTTACTCGGTCGAAACCGTTTCCTGCTCGTTTCTGAGCGCCGCCTGCAGCGTATGCCAGGCGAGCGTGGCGCACTTGACCCGTGCCGGATACTCTCGCACGCCGCTCAGCACCTGCAGCTTGCCGAGGTCGGCACCGCTCCCCGAGCCGGTGAGCAGATCATGCACGCCCTGGAACAGGGCCTGCGCCTGCTGCACGGTCTTGCCCTTAATGCTCTCGGTCATCAAGGAGGCCGATGCCGTAGAAATGGCGCAACCCGCACCCTCAAAGGCAACATCCTTGATGACACCGTCTTCGATGCGCAGGCTCACGGAAAACTCATCACCGCAAAGCGGGTTGTACCCATGCGCATGCCCGTTGGCACCTTCGGGCTTGCGCATGAAGTTGCGCGGATTGCGGTTGTGGTCGAGGATGACTTCCTCGTACAGAGCACGAAGGTCGGACATCAGCCGAGCACCTCCCGCAACTTGCCGATAGCCGCAATGAGGATGTCGATCTCATCGTCATGGCGACAGGTGTGAGCGAGCGCTTCGATCAGCGAACGTGGCTTCTGGATGGTGGCGGCGTTGCCCAGGTACACAAGCCGCCTGCCGTGCATAGTCCGGTGCAGAGCCGGGAAGTCCGCGCGCACGCGATTCACCTCGAACGGTCTGTTGCCCATGGTGCGTAAGGCCGTTTCGGAGACCGAAATCACGCTGGCACCGCCTGCCCGTCTGGCCGCCCGATGCCGGCGGCCAGACGTCGCTCGACCCGGGCGCGCACGCCCGCCAGTTTGATGCGGCCGAGTACTTCGCGCGCAAAGGCATAAGTCAGAAGCTGGCGCGCCGCACGCTCATCCAGGGCGCGGGAGCGCAGATAGAACAGCGCATCCGGGTCTAGCTGTCCGACCGTTGCGCCATGGGAGCATTTGACGTCGTCGGCATAGATCTCGAGCTGCGGCTGGCTGTCGACCTCGGCATCGCGCGACAGCAGCAGATTGTTATTCACCTGACGCGCGTCGGTTTTCTGCGCATCCGGCCGCACTACGATGCGTCCGCGAAATACGCTTCGCCCCCGGCCGTTCAGCACGCCGCGATAGAACTCCTTGCTCGTGCATTGCGGGCACGCGTGGTCGATATGGGTGTGGTTGTCGATGTGTTGCCGGTCACCGGCCAGATAGAGACCGTTCAGCTGGCACTCGCCGCCGCTGCCTGAGAGAACCACGTGCAGATCATTGCGTACCAGGCGACCGCCCAGATCCATGGCGTGAGTGGTGAGCCGACTGGATCGGCCGAGGTGTGCGTAGAGCCCGCTCAGATGAAAGGCGCTAGCGCTTTCTTCCTGGACCCGGTAGTGCTCAATTACTGCCTCGTCCTCGGCCAGGATCTCCGTCAGGTTGTTGGCAAAATAGGTGAGATCGGATACGGCTGTGGAATGCTCGACGATGGTAGCGCAGCTTTGTCTTTCGGCGATGACCAGGGTGCGTGGCTGCACCAGTGACGCTCCCGACGTGGTCAGATACAGAATATGAATCGGATGATCGATTGTCACACCCAGCGCAAGATGGATCAATGCGCCGTCGACGAAAAGCGCCGTATTGAGGGCAGCAAAGCCGCTATCCGCCGGCGCACAGCGACCGAGATGCGCCTCCAGGACATCCGGCTGATCACGCAGCGCAGCGGCCAGACCACAGATGGTTGCGCCTGCCGGCAATCTACCGATTTGCGACAGCGTTTCGGACAAACGACCGTCAACGAAAACCAGTCTGTGGCTTCCAGGTTCGTCTATCTGCAGGCTCTCGATCGGTGGCAGTGCACCGGTTGAGTTTAGCGGCGCCGGCATGAAGGCGCCCCGTTCTATCGGGCGGACATCGGTATATTTCCAGTCTTCGTCGCGCGTTGTCGGAAACCCGTGCAAATCGAAACTAGCCATTGCCGCTTGCCGGAGCTCACGTAGCCTAGACCGCGCGCGAACAGAGCGCGCCTCGATCGTGGCGCGCATTACATCAAGGTACATCGCCTTAGTGTCGGATATTTCATTCGACATAATACAATCCCCGGTGCAGTCTATGCCGGCCGCGCATCTTGCATCACCTGGCCGTATCCCTGTTTTTCCAGATCGAGGGCCAAGGTGCGGTCGCCGGATTTCACAATGCGGCCGCCCATCAGCACATGCACGAAATCCGGCACGATGTAGTCCAGCAGTCGCTGGTAATGAGTGATCAACAGAAATGCCCGGTCCGCTCGTCGCAGCGCATTGACGCCGTTGGCTACGATCTGCAGCGCATCGATATCGAGTCCCGAGTCGGTCTCGTCCAGGATGGCAAGATGCGGTTCGAGCAGCGCCATCTGCAGGATTTCGTTGCGTTTTTTTTCTCCGCCGGAAAAGCCTTCATTCACCGAGCGATAAAGCAGCTCTTCCTTCATGGCGACTAGCCGCAGCCTGTCTTTGACCAGCACAAGAAAATCCATCGCATCGAGCTCGGGCTCGCCGCGCGCCTTGCGCACGGCATTGAGAGCCGCTTTCAGCAGGTAAATATTGCTTACCCCGGGAATCTCGACCGGATACTGGAATGCCAGCAATATGCCGCTGCGCGCGCGCTCCTCCGGCGCCATAGTAAGCAGATCTTTGCCCTGATAGGTGACGCTGCCATTCGTCACCTCGTAATCGTCCCGGCCGGCAAGGACGTTCGCGAGCGTGCTCTTGCCCGAGCCATTCGGTCCCATGATGGCATGCACTTCACCGGCTTTGATTTCAATATCGATGCCCTTGAGAATCTCGGTGCCGTCAACACTGGCGTGCAGATTACTGATGGTCAACATGGCTCACTCCTGTTCCGATCCGCTGTCCTCTCCGCCCCCTATCCAACGGCGCCCTCGAGGCTTACGCTGAGCAACTTCCGCGCCTCCACCGCAAATTCCATCGGCAGCTCCTTGAATACCGCCTTGCAGAATCCGTTGACAACCATCGATACCGCATCTTCGGCTGAAAGCCCGCGGCTCTGCAGATAGAAGAGCTGGTCGTCGCTGATCCTGGACGTAGTTGCCTCGTGTTCCACGCGGGCAGTTGGATTGCGTGTCTCGATGTAGGGAAAGGTATGAGCCCCGCATTTGTCGCCCATCAGCAGCGAGTCGCACTGCGTGAAGTTGCGGGCACCCTCCGCGCCTTTCAGGATTTTCACCAGGCCGCGATAGGTGTTCTGCCCGTGGCCCGCGGCGATACCTTTGGAAATGATCGTGCTGCGGGTATTGCGGCCGATGTGGATCATCTTCGTGCCGGTGTCCGCCTGCTGGCGGTTGTTGGTGAGCGCGACCGAATAGAACTCGCCCACCGAATTGTCGCCCTCGAGGATCACGCTCGGGTATTTCCAGGTGATCGCCGAACCGGTCTCAACCTGCGTCCACGAGATCTTTGCGCCCTCACCGCGGCAGGCGCCACGCTTGGTCACGAAGTTGTAGATGCCGCCGCGTCCTTCCTCGTCGCCCGGATACCAGTTCTGTACAGTGGAATACTTGATTTGCGCGCCGCGGTGAGCAACGAGCTCCACCACAGCAGCATGCAGCTGGTTCTCGTCGCGCATCGGCGCGGTGCAACCTTCGAGATAGCTCACGTAGGCACCCTCGTCGGCAATGATCAGGGTGCGCTCGAACTGTCCGGTTTTGGAAGCGTTGATCCGAAAATAGGTCGAGAGCTCCATCGGGCAGCGCACGCCCGGAGGGACATAGACGAAGGAACCGTCGCTGAATACGGCGGAATTCAGGCTGGCGTAAAAGTTGTCGGTGTAGGGTACGACCGAGCCGAGATATTTCTGAATCAGATCCGGGTGGTTGTGAACGGCCTCGGAAAAGGAACAGAAGATAATCCCTGCCGACGCCAGCTTTTCCTTGAACGTGGTGGCGACTGACACGCTGTCGAAAACCGCGTCGACAGCCACACCGGCGAGCAGCTCGCGTTCGCGCAACGGTATGCCGAGCTTGTCATAGGTCTCCAGCAGCTTGGGATCCACCTCGGCGAGACTCTTGGGACCGTCTTTGCCCGTTTTGGGCGCCGAGAAATACACGATGTCCTGAAAATCGATCGGGGGATAATGGACATGGGCCCAATGGGGTGGCTGCATGGTTAGCCAGTGGCGGTAGGACTTAAGACGCCACGCGAGCATGAATTCCGGCTCGTCTTTTTTGGCCGAGATGAGACGAATGATGTCCTCATTGAGGCCCGGCGGCACACTATCGGCTTCCAGGTCCGTGACAAAACCGGCCGTGTATGCCCGCCGAATCAGTGCGTTGATATCGCTACTTGGGGTCGCCATGACGCCTCCTTTTTGGTGCACCCGACACCGCGAAGGCAACCCTTGGGGGAGGCTTGCGATGGCGAGTGATAAGGAACCTGGCTTTAACCCAGCATTGACACGATACGAAACCTGACTGTATTAGTCAACAATTAAATTCGCGGAAATACCTGCGCTGATTACCCAGCGATGTGCACTTGAAATGGAGCGTTATGCGGTAGTAACCACTCACTTACGACAATAACGGTATGCGCTTATCTGCTAGCGCAGAGGATTTGACTGCCACGTTTAAGGCAGCAAAATGACTCGGGGCAACGTGGCACGAGGTCGTTCCCAGCTAAGTGATCCGCCCATGCAGCGGAGCGGTTGCTGCATGTGCAGGTCTTGCGCGCGGCCGACAGCTACGGCTCTCAGCCGCTCTGATCACCGCCAATCATGACCCGGAAACACGAGACATGGTCGACTTCGACAACCGACTGGCGGCGACAGCCCGGCGCAAGGGCTTTACCGTCATCGATGGCTAACTCGCCGCCCATTGGAGTCATCACGAGCATGGCGCATGCCGCATAGGGCCACAGCGGCGGGCGGCAATCGGCTCTGCCGTGAATAACTGCTTACCTGACTGACTTCCGGGCGGCTGACCGGCCGCTCTTGGCCGGATCCATCCAGGCCGCCTTTTGCTTGCATCTCGGTCACAGCTGCCTGTCGGCCATCGCGATGGTCGACCACCGCTAACACACTCAAACCTGATGGATTGACTGAACCGCCCTGACTTTTCCGCGGGCTCCGTTGCTTCAGAGGATGGGGCCTCGGTGGCCACCTGGGTGGTGGTATGCGATTTTTTTTTCGCGTTTCCGGTAACAAAATCGGTCGCGCCAGAAAACCGGCGGCGATTACCTTTCCTGATGTTCGCCGGCGCACGCAGGGTCAGGGGCCTAGCCGGCTGAACTGCCGATTGCTATTTATCCTGAGACTTGCCGCGCCGGCCAGGGCGGATGCTACAAATCACAGGCAAGGATAATCGCGTCCTCGCGACCTTTACGCGCCGGATAGTAGCTGCGGCGCATGCCGATCTCATGGAAACCGAGCTTACTGTAGACGTGGTAGGCCGCCTTGTTCGACACACGCACTTCGAGCAACGCTGTCTGAGCGTGGCGGGAGCGCGCAATCTCGAGCAGATCGGAGATCATCCCGGTGCCGTAACCTTGCCCTTGGTATCGCGGATGGATGCAGATATTCAGCAGATGGCATTCACCGGCACTGACCGACATGATGCCATGGCCGATGGGCCCATCACCGCTGCCCAAAACCTTGCAAACATAGCCGTACCGCATGCAGTCGCGGAAGATACCGAAGGTCCAGGGAAATTCATAGGCCGCGACCTCCACCTCCATGACCGCGGGCAGGTCCTCTGGCTGCATGTCGCGCAACCGCGGCTCACGCCGGAATACAACGGCACTCATTGCGCTGCCTCGACGATCGAGCGCGCCAGACGCAGATCGTCCCAAGCCTTGCGCTTGTCGACCGGATTGCGCAGCAGGTAGGCCGGATGGTAGGTCACGACGAGAGGAATGTCGTGATAGCTCAAGCGTTGGCCGCGCAACTTGCCCAATGCCAACTCCGTTTTGAGCAGGCTGTGGGCAGCATGACGTCCAAGCGCAACCAGCAAGCGTGGCTTGATCAATTCAATCTGGCGAAGCAGGAACGGCTCACAATGCTCCACTTCGTCTGGTTGCGGATCGCGGTTATTGGGTGGACGGCATTTCAGGACATTCGCAATGTATACCGCTTCGCGCTTGAGTCCGATGGCATGGATCATGGCGTTGAGCAGCTGACCAGCGCGACCCACGAATGGTTCGCCCTGACGGTCCTCTTCGACGCCAGGCGCCTCGCCCACAAACATCCACTGGGCATGGCGATTACCGACACCGAAAACGGTCTGGGTTCGCTCAAGATGCAAGCTGCACTGGGTACAGGCGCGAACTGCCTGCTGCAGCGCCTCCCAGTCCAATTCCCCCAATTCCACCGGGCTGGGGCTCGCTTGTGGCTTCGGGTTGATTACCGACAGCGCAGCAGATACCGCGGCGCCGGAAAGATCTTCCGGCGGAGTCGTTATCGCAGACCCGGTATCTTCCGCGCACAGCGCTACCCAGCTGGGGCGACGTTTCTCCCACAGCTCGATACCCATTGCGGACAGATACTGTCGTCGGAGATCTTCGCGCGTTGGCATTGAATTAGAATAACGCCGGCCGGCCGGGAACACAAAATCAGGGAAGATGTTCCATTCAGAATCTGTCAAGAAAGGCATGGAGGCCACGCCAAACCCCGGCATGACCGATTCGACAGTAACGCAAGCCCGCGGTTGGAAACAGCCTGTTCCCGCACCCGGGGATCGACTGCGGCCCCGGGGTGCGACTGGCCACTCGGACGCTGCTTAGATCGGCGTACCGCCCTGCGGGTGAGCACGCTCCGCCGGCACCACCAGCTTGCAGAGCGCGTTAAGGTAGGCCTTGGCGGAGGCAATGACAATGTCAGTGTCCGCGCCGTGACCGTTGACGATGCGGCCCGCCTTTTCCAGCCGCACTGTCACTTCGCCCTGCGAATCCGTCCCGCTGGTAATGTTGTTGACCGAGTAGAGCAGCAATTGCGTACCACTGTGCACAACCTCCTCGATGGCCTTGAATGAGGCGTCAACCGGACCGCCACCTTCAGCGCCGGCCGATTGCTGCACTCCGTCCACCGCGACGGTGATGCTGGCATGCGGCTTGGTGCCAGTTTCCGAACATACTTTCAGTTTCACCAGCCTAAACTGCTCGTCGACGCCCTCGAGACCCTCTTCCGTAACCAAGGCCTGGATATCTTCGTCGAAAATCTCGTGCTTCTTGTCTGCTAATTCCTTGAAACGCTCGAACGCTGAATTGAATTCGGCATCCACCTTGAACTCGATGCCGAGCTCCTTGAGCCGCGCACGAAATGCATTGCGTCCGGAATGCTTACCCAGAACCATCCGGTTGGCTACCCAGCCCACATCCTCGGCACGCATGATTTCATACGTCTCACGCATCTTGATAACCCCATCCTGATGGATGCCGGACTCGTGCGCGAAAGCGTTGGCGCCGACAATTGCCTTATTGGGTTGCACGGCAAATCCGGTGATATTCGCGACCAGACGGCTGGCCGCAACGATCTGCGTGGTGTCGATCTGCGTATCACAGGGAAAGAGATCGCGTCGCGTGCGCACCGCCATCACAATCTCTTCCAGTGCCGCATTGCCGGCACGTTCGCCGAGACCATTGATGGTGCATTCCACCTGCCGCGCGCCGTTGAGCACGGCGGAAAGCGAATTGGCCACCGCCAAACCAAGGTCGTTGTGGCAGTGCACGGAAAACACCGCCTTGTCCGAATTGGGTACGCGTTCGCGCAGCGTCTTGATCAAGTTACCGAACTGGTTGGGGAGGTTGTACCCGACGGTATCCGGAATATTGACGGTGCGCGCCCCGGCGGCGATGACCGCCTCAAGCACGCGGCAGAGAAAATCCGTTTCCGACCGGCCCGCATCCTCGGGGGAAAACTCCACGTCATCGGTGAAACGGCGCGCGTACTTGACCGCATTTACCGCCTGCTCCAGCACCTGATCTGGCGTAAGGCGCAATTTCTCGCGCATGTGAATCGGCGAGGTCGCGATAAAGGTATGAATTCGTCCCGATTTTGCCGGCTTGATTGCTTCGGCGGCGCGATCGATGTCCTTGTTGATCGCGCGCGCCAGTGCGCACACGGTGCTATCGCTGATTTCCTGGGCAACGGCTTTTACGGCCTCGAAATCGCCAGGGCTCGCGATGGGAAAACCCGCCTCGATGATGTTGACGCGCATGCGCTCGAGATTCTTGGCAATGCGCACCTTCTCATCGCGCGTCATGGAAGCCCCGGGGCTCTGCTCGCCATCGCGCAATGTGGTGTCGAATATGATCAGTTGGTCACTCATCCTGCACTCTCTTTGCAGATGCACCTAAATGCCCTGCAGACGTTTATGGTTCAATGGATTGTTTGTCGCGTGTTTTAGTCCTCGCCAGGAACACGTCGGGAGTTTTATGCGCTTGCGCGCAGCAGTCGCAGGGACAGCAGGAGGGCATCCGGGCGGACGCAGGTTTGACTGCGGGCAACAGCCGCAGAAACAGGCATTTCGGAACTGGTGATACGCGCGAACATGATAATAACTATAAACCAGTCAGGCGCAATTTCAAAGCCTTGGCCGGCGGAGCTCTCCACGGCTCATGCGACGGTAAAAACGATAGCCTGCGAACAGAGGTCCAGAGGCCGAATAGAAAAGGAAAATGATAAACAACACCTGCGGCGGATCAAGCGAAATGAGAACAAAGATGAGGACTACCGCGAGCACTGCGACAAATGATACCCGTCCCTTGAGGTCCAGATACTTGAAACTGAAATAGCGGATATTGCTGACCATGGCGCCCGCGGCAAACACGGTAAAACCGAGCGCCAGAAGACTCATCTCCTTGCCCGGCACGCCGTAACTGTGAAAGACCCAGACCAGGCCGGCCACCAGCGCCGCTGCCGAGGGGCTCGGCAGGCCTTGGAAATGATGGCTGTCACTCTGGCCGAGTTGGGTATTGAATCGGGCGAGACGCAGCGCCGCCGCGGCCGCATACATGAAGGCCGCCAGCCAGCCAAGCTTGCCCAGGCCGGACAGCGCCCACTCGTAGATCACCAGTGCCGGCGCCAGTCCAAATGAGACCATATCCGACAGGCTGTCATATTCGGCCCCGAAGTCGCTCTCGGTATGCGTCCAACGCGCGACCCTGCCATCCAGCCCGTCCATGATCATGGCAATGAAGATTGCCACCGGCGCATGCTCGAAACGGCCATTCATGGCCTGCACAATGGCGTAGAATCCGGCAAACAGACTGGCCGTGGTAAACAGATTGGGCAGGATGTATATGCCCTTGCGCTCGTGCTTCTGGATCACTTCGCTTCTCCGCGCTCCGATTTCCTCATATTGAGAAAATTTAGCATATAAAACTGCCCGGTATTGTGACAGCGCTTAGAACATGAGGAAGGCAAGGATGTCCCGGCCGCCGGCGACTTTGTCGCCCAGACCAACCTGGACTTCGCAGCGCGTGGGCAAATAGACGTCGACGCGCGATCCCCGCGTCTGACACTCGCACCTTCCTGGACATAGCACAGGATACGCCGCGCAATCAGTCCGGCAACCTGGACGACTACAACATCACCACCTTCCTCGGTGCGAATCCAGAGTGCGTTGCGCTCGTTATCGCGCGATGCCTTTTCGAGGGCCGCATTGACGAAACTGCCCGGATGATACCAGCGCTGCCTGACCACGCCGGAAACCGGTATGCGGTTGGCGTGCACATTGAAGACATTCATGAAGATGCTTACCCGCCGCGCGGGACGGTCGAGGTACGGGTCACGCACCTCGTCTACAGCGATCACGCGTCCGTCCGCAGGGCAAACCACAGCGAGTGGTACTTCCGGAATGCGCCGCGGCGGATCGCGGAAAAACTGAATAACGAAAAGGCTGACAATCCAAAGCGGCAGCGCCCAAATCCAGCCGGCCAGCAACTGCACCACGCCGGCGGCAACGACCGCAATGGTGATATGCACCCAACCTTCACGTGCCAGGAGGGGATGGCGCTTCATTTCGGTCACGGGATGCGCCTACCCGGGACGACCTGATCGACGTGCCTCAATTTTTGGACTTGTCGACGATCTTGTTGGCCTTGATCCAGGGCATCATGTCGCGCAACCGTCCACCGACCTCTTCGATCGGGTGTTTTGCCGCTTGCGCGCGCATCTCCGGGAAGCGCTTGCCGCCAGTTTCGTTTTCCGCCATCCATTCCTTGGCAAACTGGCCAGACTGGATTTCCTTGAGAATCTTCTTCATCTCTGCCTTCGTCTGCTCAGTGACAATGCGCGGCCCGCGCGTGTAGTCCCCGTATTCGGCGGTATTCGAAATCGAGTAGCGCATGTTGGCAATGCCGCCTTCGTACATCAGATCAACGATAAGCTTGAGCTCGTGCAGACACTCGAAGTAAGCCATTTCCGGCGGATAGCCGGCCTCGACCAGGGTTTCGAACCCAGCCTGCACCAGGTGCGAGGCTCCGCCACAAAGCACGGCCTGTTCGCCGAAAAGATCAGTTTCCGTTTCGTCCTTGAATGTGGTTTCGATAACACCTGCGCGTCCGCCACCGATAGCGCTGGCATAGGACAAAGCCGTATTGCGCGCCTTGCCGGATGCATCCTGCTTGATCGCGATCAGACACGGTACGCCCCCGCCCTGCGTGAAGGTCGAGCGCACCAAGTGGCCCGGCCCTTTGGGCGCGATCATGATCACGTCTAGATCCGCACGCGGTTGAATGAAACCGAAATGGATCGAGAAACCATGCGCCACGGCAAGCGTCGCACCCTTCTTCAGGTTCGGTTCGATGCCTTCTGCATAGAGCTTCTTGTGCTGTTCGTCTGGCGCAAGAATCATGACGAGGTCGGCTTCCTTGACCGCTTCGGGTATGTTTTTTACCGCCAGGCCGGCGTTCTTCGCTTTCTGTGCCGAGGCCGAACCCTCGCGCAACGCGACTGTCACCTGCACGCCGCTCTCCTTCAGATTGAGCGCATGAGCATGTCCTTGCGAGCCGTAGCCCACGATCGCGACCTTTTTGCCGCGAATGATAGAAAGATCAGCGTCTTTGTCGTAGTAGACTTTCATGAATGACTCCAGATTTTAAGCTTGCGATTCTTTCAGGATCCGGCGAGCCCGATGCCGCGCCGCGC
>JAKBDW010000223.1:0-2740 GCA_021834245.1 Pseudomonadota bacterium | reverse complement strand
TGGTGAAAAGGAACAGCGCCATGTCCGGGCGGCCCCACGGGCCGTACACGGTGAAAAATCGCAATCCGGTACAGGACAGTCCAAAAAGATGGGCGTAACTGTGCGCCATGAGCTCATTGGCCTTCTTGCTTGCGGCGTAAAGCGAAACCGGGTGATCGACGTTGTCGTGTTCCGAAAAAGGCTGTCGAGTGTTGGCGCCGTAGACCGAACTGGACGAGGCGAATACGAAGTGTTTAACCCCCGTGTGGCGACAACCTTCCAGCAGGTTTACGAAACCGACCAAATTGGCATCCACATAGGCATGAGGATTCTGCAGCGAATAACGCACCCCGGCCTGGGCCGCCAGGTTCATTACCGCATCGAATTTGTTTTCCCGGAAAAGGCGCGCCACGGCTTCACGGTCTGATATGTCTAGTTTTTCAAATGTGAAATTGGCGTGGTTAGAAAAGCGCGCAAGGCGGGATTTCTTGAGATCTACGGAGTAGTAATCGTTCAGGTTGTCGACGCCGTAAACCTTATCGCCACGTTCCAGGAGACGCATTGCGAGAGTAGATCCGATAAAGCCAGCAACGCCGGTAATCATTATGTGCATGTTTTAATTCCAGAAAATTTAAATCCAAAAACGGGAGCTTGTGAGCTGCGCATGGCCAGCGGGGTCGGCTCAACCTTCAGGCCGGTTTGGCATCATCACAGCCGCCACCAGGGAATTCCCGCGGTCGTCAGTGCATCTGTGCTGAACTGGGATTTCACGTCAATAAAGCAGCCGTGTTGCGTGAGTTTCTTGCCGAAGTCGGCCGGGTTTCGCTGAAGGAATTGCCGGTGGGCTACTGCTACCACTACGGCATCGGCGCACGGAAGTGCCTCCCAATCATACAAATCAATTGCATATTCATGCCGGGCTTCTTCCGGGGAAGGAACCGGGTCATGAACGTAAACTTCCGCGCCGTAGGATCTAAGTTCCTCGATAACGTCAATAACTCTTGAATTGCGCAGATCCGGACAATTTTCCTTGAATGTCAGGCCAAGCACGTTAACCTTTGCACCCTTGATCTGACTGCCAGCCCTGATCATTTGCTTGATGGTCTGCTCGGCGATGAATTTTCCCATGTGATCATTGATACGTCGTCCCGCCAGAATGACCTCGGGATGATAACCGAGGGTCTCTGCCTTGTACGTAAGGTAATATGGGTCCACGCCTATGCAATGGCCACCGACTAGACCCGGACGGAACGGCAAGAAATTCCACTTGGTGCCGGCCGCTTTCAGAACTTCGAGCGTATCAATTCCGATCTTTTCGAAAATAATTGCGAGTTCGTTCATCAAAGCGATATTGAGATCGCGTTGCGTGTTTTCGATCACCTTGGCAGCTTCTGCCACCTTGATGCTTGAGGCGCGATAAGTGCCGGCAGTCACGACCGAACCGTAGAGTTTGGCGACCGCCTCGAGCGTCGCGTTATCGTCGCCAGACACGACTTTGACTATCGTGGTGAGAGTATGATCTTTGTCTCCAGGATTAATGCGTTCGGGCGAATAGCCGATATGGAAGTCCCGCTTCCACTTTTTGCCCGACATTTTCTCCAGAACCGGTACGCATACCTCTTCGGTCGCGCCCGGATAGACAGTGGATTCGTAGACAACGATCGCGCCTGTCTTCATGTGTTGTCCGACTGTCTGACTGGCGCCGATCAACGGTCCAAAATCCGGCTGCCGTGCCTTATCGATGGGGGTAGGAACCGCGATGATGACGAAATCGGCCTGGGCAAGTTCCCTGGGGTCGATGGTGGGCGAAAACTTTGTCGCAGCGCGCAGCTGGTCGCTTGAAATCTCGCCGGTTGGGTCAACGAAGCGCTTATAACTTTCGACTTTGCTGTCACTCAAATCGAAGCCGATTGTGCGATATTTCTTACCGAACTCCACCGCAAGAGGGAGACCAACATATCCCAGTCCGACAACAGCAACAACACTCATTGTGTACCCCACTCAAAAACAGTGATTAATTCGGTGTTCTGCCGGCATCTAGCAGCACCGCCTCGTGCAAACAGGTATTCAACGTTTGCAAATTCAAATCGAGAACAGGAGGCGCAATTGTATCGTGGTTTTGGTCACCCTCCCCAATGCAGCGCCTGAAAATAACCCTTTTTTGTTATTTCAGCTGAAAGCTATAATGGCATAAAGCGCCAACGGCATAAAGCGCTGCCGAACTTCGATATCAGGGGTGCGGATTGCGATATTGCGGAATCGTGACAACGGGCTGCTCGCCACCGCGTGAATGCGGATGATTGACGCGGTTTTGCCTTTCTTGCCAGGACTGCGGACCATGCCTGCGGGAATGCTTGATATCGGCGCCGAACGCGGCGCGCCGGGAATGACAACAAGGAATACATAATGAAAGTTCTTGTAACTGGAGGAGCCGGATTCATCGGATCCCACCTGGTAGACCGCCTGCTGGCTGCTGGAAATGGAGTAATAGTTCTTGACAATCTCTCGACCGGAAAGCGTGAAAATCTTCCCACTGATGCGCGCGGACTGGAATTTGTTGCCGGCGACATACGCAGCGTGGACACGGTGCGCCGGTGCATGCAGGGTGTCGATGGCGTTGTTCACTTGGCTGCTGTGGCTTCAGTTCAGGCTAGCATCGACGACCCCGTTGGAACCCATCAGACAAATTTTGACGGTACCTTGAACCTGCTCGAGGCAGCCCGCATGGCGGGTGTGCAGAGATTTGTGTATGCAAGCTCGG
>JAKBDW010000444.1:0-2741 GCA_021834245.1 Pseudomonadota bacterium | reverse complement strand
GGTGAATCAAGCCAGGAAAGGCTTGCAACATCCCGCACTCCCCATGCAGCGAGCTCGAGCGCCAGCGGCGCAAGATCGGCGCCGCGGATCTCGGGAATCGCCTGCGGAATAAGACCCCGCTGGGTATTTTCGCTCCACAGGCGATAACACACCCCGGGTGCGGTACGTCCTGCTCGGCCGGCGCGCTGTTCGCTCGACGCGCGTGATATGCGCTGCGTAATGAGACGCGACAAACCGCTCTTCGCATCCAACTGCGGTACCCGCACATAGCCCGCGTCGATGACGACGCGAACGCCCTCGATGGTCAGGCTGGTTTCTGCAATTGGCGTGGCCAATACCACGCGACGCCGATCATGTTCTCCGCCAGGACGTATGGCGCGGTCCTGCTGCTCCCAGGGCAGATCCCCATAAAGCGGAAGAATGTCGAGTTTTCGCTGTGTGTCCGACTGCGCAAGCAGCGCCTGGGTACGGCGTATCTCCTTGGCACCGGGAAGAAATACGAGGACGTCGCCTTGGTGTTCGCAGACAGCCCGGTTGACCGCCTCGGCAACTACCGGTGGCAGTGGGCCGACCGGATCGCGTTGGGAAAAACTAATGCTGACAGGAAAGCTTCGGCCGGTACTGGTGATGATCGGCGCGCCGCCAAGCAAACGCGACACTGCGACACCATCCAGTGTCGCCGACATGACAAGTATTCTCAGGTCCTCGCGCAGAGCCCGCTGGCTATCGAGCGTCAGAGCCAAAGCCAGATCGGCATGCAGATGACGCTCGTGAAACTCATCAAAGATCACTAGCCCTACGCCGACGAGTTCCGGATCCCCTTGCAGGCGGCGTGTGAGAATTCCTTCCGTCAGGACCTCGACGCGCGTCTGCGCCGACACCTTGCTTTCGAAGCGAATACGGTAGCCAACCGTTCTGCCGACCGGCTCTGCACGCAGCTGCGCCATACGTAACGCCGCCGCTCGCGCCGCAAGGCGCCGTGGTTCCAGCATCAGAATGCTGCGCCCGCGCAACCAGCTCTCTTCCAGCAGTTCCAGCGGTATGCGCGTAGTCTTGCCGGCGCCCGGCGGAGCCTGTAACACCGCAGCGCGATGCGCGCTCAGCACCGCACGCAATTCCGGTATTACCTCGTCGATTGGAAGCGTCATTGCTTTACTGCCTACACCACGCGATTGCGACGCTCGCCGCGAAAAAAGGCTGCAATGTTTTCCGCTACCTCGTCCGCCAAGCATTGCTGCGCCTGGCGGCTAGCCCAGGCGACATGAGGCGTGATGATCAGATTGGGCAGGTTGGCGATGACCAGCGGATGGTCTTCTGGTGGCGGCTCTTCGCTCAATACATCGAGGCAGGCACCGCCGAGTCTCCCCGCGCGCAGCGCATCCAGCAACGCCTTTTCGTCCACCACCCCGCCGCGCGCTGTATTAATGAGAATTGCCCCAGGTTTCATACGCGCAAGTTCGGCCGCGCCGATCAGATTGCGCGTGGCCGGGTTCAGAGGCAAGTGCAGAGTGACAACATCCGCCTGCGCCAATACGTCTTCGAATGGTGTTCGGCCCGCCCGCACAGCCTTCGCCTCGCGCTGCTCCGCCAGCAGCACGTTCATGCCAAAGGCCGCGCCCAGCCGACTCACCGCCTGGCCCAGCACCCCACCGCCGAAAACCCCTAGTGTTGCGCCGGCCAGATCATCGATCGGGTAAGCAAGAAGGCAGAAAGTCTCGGCACGCGACCAGTCGCCGGCATGCACGGCGTTGCTGTAGCGCAATATGTTACGGCGCAATGCAAACAACATCGCAAAGACGTGCTCGGGTACGCTATGAACAGCATAACCGCGGACATTGCACACGGCTATTTCGCGCTGTCGCGCCGCCTCAAGATCAATATGGTCGACGCCGGTCGCGGCAGCCACGATTAGCTTGAGTTGCCTACATGCCGCGATCACATCACCCGACAATCTGACCTTGTTGGTAATGACCACTTTGGCATCCTGCACGCGTTCGAGCACCTGCTGCACCGGCGTATGCGCGTAGTCACGCCATGCAAGTTCATGCACAGCGCTTGCGGCAAACGATACCGAGCCGGCAAAGGTGGCGCGATCGAGAAATACGATGCTCATATTGTCAGCACCACCTACGGCCCTGCCGCATAGCCATGTCCCTGCGCCTTCGCTCGATGCCACACTGTGGTCAGGGCTCCGCCACCGAAGCATTCGCCTTACCGGGCGGCCCCGGGGCGCGCACACCGAAACCAAGCAGTAATAGTACCGGACCGGCCATGAATGTCGTGACCAGCGCCATTACTACCATCATAGTGAAAATACGCGGAGACAGGATTCCGAAATCGTAACCGATATTGAGTACGATAAGCTCCACAAGGCCGCGCACGTTCATGAGTATGCCGACTGAGAACGCCGACCTCCAAGCCATGCCAGTCCAACGCGCCGCAAGCATGCTGCCGCCCAGTTTGCCGACGGTGGCGATTGCAATTAGTCCGCCGCAAATGAGCCAGTCGTGCCACCCATCGAGCAGTCCTAACTGCGTTCGCAGACCGGCATAGGCAAAGAACAATGGCAATAAAAACGTTCCACTGACCGTCTCGAGACGCTCGCGCAGGACTTTGCGCACACGGCTTTGAACCGGAAGCGTTGCACCAGCTAGGAACGCGCCAAAAATGGCATGGATGCCGATAATCTCCGTGAACAGCGCGCACGAAAATACGAAGATCAGCACCCCCGCAATGAAGCC
>JAKBDW010000570.1:0-2743 GCA_021834245.1 Pseudomonadota bacterium | reverse complement strand
ACAAGGGCTTGGGCTTGGTTGATGTTTTCCTGGAATCCGTCAATACCCAGGCCGCGCAGCTTGCCGAATCGCCGTGCCAGTGCCCGCAGATACCAGCCATTGCCACAGCCCAAGTCCACTGCCAAGCCGCCATGGGCGTCCACGTCAGCGAAGGCAGGGACTGCTGGGCAGATGGTGCGCTCAAACATCGGGGCGAAATTGGTTTCGAGCATCGGGCCGAACCAGGGCAGCACGGTCTCGCGCTCGGCAAGCACCTGCTCGCCAGGGCGCTCACCGGTGCGCATCAGGCCAGCTGCGCGTTCGGCCATGTGTGCGGACAGGACAGATTGAACGGCCATGGGCATGAGGGTGTCGGGCGCTTCTGGACGCATGGCCTGGCCCATCGGCGTCAGACGGAATGCCTCGCCGTCGACATCCAGATAGCCGAATGCGTAGGCTGCGTCGCACCAGCGCAGGACGTAGCCGAGGTCGAGCTGGGCTGCCTTCGCCAGGACTGCAGAAGACGCCGCACCAAGGTTATGCAGGGTGCTGAACAAGCCATTGACTACGCCGATATAGGCAATGTTCAGGCTGAGCGCAGACTGGGATTGCTGGCGGAATAGGGCTTTGAGGTCGTCTGCAGTCATTGGAAAACTCATGAATTCGTGAGGAAACAAGCGCGTTATTGTGTCACTACGGCTGGCTGGCGTGGACTGTGGCCGGGTAATGAACGCAACCGGCGATGTCAGCGCGCGCTGGTCGTTAAAGGGCGCCGAGGTCAACGGCGCGCGGGTGAACTGTTCAAATGGAAGACTGCGAGCGAGGGGAGGCCGGAGTACGGGGGGCCGCTAAACGCCTACCATGCGCTCGCAGTGTCCAATCTGCCGGAGCTAGCACTCGATGCCGCGCGCAGCCCCGGACTTGGCAGCGGCCTGAGGTTTGCTCACACGGACCGGAATGCGAAGCCAAGAAACCGACACACGCACCAGTCGTTGTCCCACGGGGCGATGTGCGGGTGACAGGGCGAAAAAGTTGGCGGAGCTACCGAAAGCACACGGAGCAGAAAAAGGTCGAACTGGTTCGAATTAGAGATGACCAATACTTGCCGACGCGCCTTCGCCTGTTCGGCAGAGAATTCCGGCCTACCAACCCTCGGCAGAAAACTGCATTGATTCGGTATCCCGCCGCAGCGTCACTTCGTGCGGCGACACGGCTAGGTACCAGGTCTGTCGCTCGGCATGTGGCCTGGGTTTGGCAAAGCCGGTTGGCGTCAGTAAGGCTAGGCACCACGAGGGTTGCGGATCCCGCACCGACCGATACAGGATGCCGCCGATTGCGGCTTCGCGAGCCGTACCCGCAAACCGCTGCGTCGCCCCATAGTCCGTTGGATGTTGCCAAATGGCGGCGTCGTCATCAAATGGTTGGCGCTGCAGATCGACCACCGGGGTTTCCACCTCCACCCGAAATGCCGTGTGTGCCACCGGATCGATACGCTCAAGATTGACAGTGTCCTTGAGAAATTTCCAGCGCCAGTAACCCAGTTCTGCGCCAGCCGTCCTGACCGATTCCGCGCCGTAGAACACCCCAGGATCCGTCACGGCCCGAAAGCGAGAACCGCCTCGCCTGGGGTCATATCGGAAAGGTGTCTCCAGCAAGTAATCAAGCCCGGCGGTGCCATCGGCTTGAGCGGGCTTGCTCGATTCCAGCAAGGACTCCAGCAGATCCTGCTCATCGCGGTTGTCGACCAACTTCATGGTCGCAGCAATGTGCTGCGACTCCACCATGCGCCAGACCTGGCCACGCCAGGCAAAGGCTTCAGACAAGACCGCGGGAGGCGTCCAGGTAGTGAACGACACGGACTAGCCCTTCGGTTTGGCGAATCAGATCCACCGGGCGACCATTGAGACCCCGGTTCTCGCTATTGAGCCATTGGCGAGCGGTCTGTTCATTGCCGACGATGGAATCAAGCGAACGGAACACGCGCACAAATAGCAAGGCGAACTCCCATTCCTTGCGGCGTTCATCAAGCTTGTAATCGCCGTTGTAGAGGCGGGTCACCGTGGGTGGGCTGACGCCCAGGATCTTGGCCAGCAATGCGCGTGAGATGTCCAGCCGCTCAGCCGCACGGGCCACAGCCTTGGTCAGAACCGTGGATGGGTCTGGCTTGACGGCTAGGTTTTGGTTGGATGCAGGCATGATTGGGGTCATTTCCCATAGAAATTATAAAACATTTTTATTTCCCTGGAAAATCTTATCGTGATGCTTGGCTGGGGCTGTGGTAACGCTCATGGTGATCAGTTGGCGATCCAGTGAAATTAACGCGGGATGGATCGAGCGCCTGCGATCACTCTTGCGCGGAATGTCCAGTCGCAGCGCTGCACGGTGTATGCACGCACCTTTTTCCGCGGTGGTTGTCGACTAGCTCACGCCTTCATCGGGGCGCAGCTGGATGCGGTTTTAGCCTCGATGGCTAGCCAGGCTGACGCGGCTTGGCAACTCAGTCGTATCACCTCCAGCGACGCGAGCGTTGCCGGTGTTGTTCTCGAACGGCCAGACCTGCAGCGCCCCTTGGAAATAACGAAGCCGAGAAAAATCGATGTGCTGGTCGTACGCAAGGTCGATCTCATCAAGCCCAGCCTTGGCGACGAACGATGTTTGCTCAACACACGTGCAAGCGCTTGTCGCACCCGGACCTCCGAGCAGGTCATGGGACGCGCAGTTCGCCGGTCCGAAGCGCATGACATGGTCAGGGGGAAGCGGTACG
>JAKBDW010000598.1:0-2745 GCA_021834245.1 Pseudomonadota bacterium | reverse complement strand
ATCGTGCAACACCGTGCTCGCCGAATTGGGTCCTTTCATCCGAGTCCTCAAAATGAAACCCAAGCTGTTGATTCCACCTTCCAGTCTAGCCGGCGGAGCAGGTATTGGCCAGAGATGAAGTAGCGGCAATCGCGCAGGATCTGCGCACATTGACCGAATGGCGCATAGATCAGGCGTTCACTTTGATGCCGCTGTATCGCCTAACCGGAGGTCTCCGGATGTCCTTGGGCCCGATTCAGTGCGGCTTCCATTCCTTCTATTGTGGCAAAAAACTGATCGCTGCGGTTGATCGCCCTAACGATCCGCAGCTGTTTGCGCGCTTCGTCATATTGCTTTTCGGCTAGCAGTAGTCCAACGAGATTGATTCGGTACGTAACTGAATTCGGCAGTGTCTGCACGGCCATCTCAAAAAAATGCTGGCCCCCTTTGAGGTCATTCAGCTGGTTTACAAGAAAGGTTCCATAGATGGTCATCACGTCACCGTACTCTCGTTTTGCGTGGGGAATCCAGCGGTTCTGCATCGCGAGCCTCAGTATGGATCCCATTTGCTGATTATCGATCTTGCACGCCGACTCTTGGCACCTTGCCAATTCTTTGAGGCTTAGCACCGTGCCCGGAGAAATCGGGTATTCGGAGAGTTTGTGTTTGATATCGGCGACGACAGACGGGGAGAACGGAATCTTCAATTTCTCTGACAATTCGATAATTGACACATCTGCCATGATTCCATACTTGTCCAATTTCTGGGACAACCGAAGCAGTTGAAATGCTTCAGAAGTAAATTGCGGATGACCGGTGAGCGCCAGGTTTGCGTAAACCCGTCCGGCCGAATAAGTCGCTCTCGCGGATCGCGGGTGATGGGCGGCGGAATAGATCGCCTGGTCCACACTGTTGTCCCAGTGCGTAGCGCGCGTCAAGGTCAGACCAAAGAAAATAGCAATGAATATTGCTGCGCTTGCGCGGCGGATTTGAAGCGTTTTGGCAGACAGCCCCGAATCCAGCAACAGAAAGAATAGGGCGAAAAGAATTCCAAAATCTGCAAGATAGTTGCGATGCTCGAAAGTAATTTCAAGCGGCAGGATAGTGGACTCGAGCATATGTCCAGCGAAGAACCATAGAATACCGAGACTCACCAGGGGCGCTTTCCTGCGCAAAAGGAGTGCCCCGACCGGTAGTCCGATTACTGCGATGACGGAAGGCAGGGTGCTAAGCGGGTCGAGCCAACCATGAGACAGAGGAATATCGTCGTGGTAGAAACCGAGTGCCGCCAGGGATGGGGCGATGATCAGTCTCAAATAAAACAGCACGACCCGAGCCTCGGTGAGCAGGCGCTCATCCAGAGTGAATGGTCTTACGGCATAGTTACCGAGAAAGCGTTGCGGGTCTGTGACAAGCCATATCAGGCATCCGATCGCCGGAAGCAGCAATGCCGCAATGAAGAAGCCGGAAATTCGATGATCGAGTTGACCAGCCTGGTTGCGGAATCGGAATAATGTTATTTCGATGACGAGCATGTACAGGGGCAAGAGTGCGCCGATTTGTTTGCATAGAAAGGCCAACGGGCCAAACACCAGCAAGCCGATCAGGATCAGGTGTAGCCCGCTCTTATGTTCCCACAGGCGCAGCCTTCCCCAGACATATAAGTTCAATCCGGCAATCATGAACAGCGTCGCCAGGCTCGTCATGCGCTGGACTACGTACAAGACGGCGGTGAGATTCAGGGGATGAAGCAGCCACGCAGCGGCGACCGCGAGGGATATAAGGAGAGTCGTCTCTTCAGTTATCTCCGGCCGATAAATGCGGCGGTATGCAGTCAATAACTGGTTGGCAAGTAAGAACAGTCCAACGCCATTCAAAAGATGGATGAGAAGATTGATCAGTTTGAAGGAAAACGGATGAATACCAAAAAAATAGTAATTCAGCGCAAAACTCAGCATGGTAAGTGCGCGCGTTTCTATCCCCGAACCGTAGGAAAACGCGGCGGCCGTGAGCGTTTCGGCATTGAGCTGCGATATTTGTATCTGCTTGTTGAGCAGCAGGTTGGTAACATCGTCAAAAAGGTAATCGCCCGACAGCCCCTTGTAATAGGCGATGCCAGCCAGCAGGAGCGCGGCGAACAATAAAACTGCGCTTGTCATTCTGGTTAATTTAAATTGCATAACCTGTCTTCGTTAGCGGCACTTGCTTCGGTATTGCAGGAAGGATAGCCGGTGGTCCGTGTTGTGCGCAACGCGCAAGCGGCAGAAAGCAGACGCTTGACTGAATCAGCACCTTCGCCGGTCTACGCCGGCAAATGGCGCGTAGCTAATACTTAAAATAGCCTGGGAGCGGATTTCGTCCAGTGCGGGCGCTTGCGAATTTCCCTGTGCCAAGCTGAGCAGGCGAGGGACGGGTAAGTGGTGTGGTTTGCGATTTCTGGGGGTTATCCCAACCCAGGCCAAATTTTCGCTCGCAATGGTCGATCCAGTTACCTTAACGTTCATCATGTACCTGTCAGCGTTACAGCTTGGAAGGATTGGGTCGCAGCGGCTACTGTCCTTTAAAAGTCCCGGCCAGTCCGGCATTTCGGGATACGTGCGCTGAGCGGCGCCTTGGTGCATGGGTGTGTTTATTCAGTTGGTCGCCCTGACGAACTTCTCGTTGCCAGGGAAAAACGCCCCGCAAGTGCGGGGCGTTTTCAACTGCATGAGACGCTTTTGCTAAACGACTGCTGGACAACTATCAGCGACAGTTTGCTGGCAAGTA
>JAKBDW010000192.1:0-2759 GCA_021834245.1 Pseudomonadota bacterium | reverse complement strand
TCAGACGTTGGAAGATTAGTGTACCAGTTTTGTCCTTTCCCACCACTAAAAAATCCATCGATAAAGACGGCTGAACCTGTATTGTTCTCAAATACATCAGGAAAGCCAGGAACAACGTATTGAATAACACCCGGAGGAAGGTATCCGTTTGGCGAACCTTGCGGATACATGGAACAACCGTTCTGCCTCAAATAAACATTCGGACTGCCAAGATCACATGCCACAACACCTATTGGCGTACCTGTATTCACTGAAATCCCAACCAGAATTGCGCTTGGCCCTTTCACGGCAAACTGAACATTGTAAAGCTGCCAAAGAACATCAGGAGTGCCGGGAAACCAAAGAGACGACGGGACGCCTAACTGCATCAATATGCTGCCCAGGCCAATGCCGCTAACCGGCCAGCTCCAGGACGCGTCTCCACCGTCTGCATTTACGCCAGCGTGTTCTATTGATGGACCGAATTGCCAAGACCCTGAACCCGCTTTGCACGTTACCATGCTGTAGGTGGGAGCTGTCGAGAGGCCGTCGAAATACCCGATCGTCACGCCATCTGATTGAACCGGCGAAAAGGTGTTGGGAGTGCCGTTGGCTGGAAAATGGAAAGGGGCGGAAAACCCTCCGGCCGGGGTGTACCACTGGCCGCGGCCTCCCACATTATCGACCACAACTACAGCTCCGAAATCCGGGGTCTGCGTCACCCAAACTCGCTCTGCGTCCTGAGTGGGTTTGAACGCAAACGTTCCAACGAAATTCCAGCCTATCTTGAGCACCTGGCGTGCCATCAGAATGTTGCCCTTACCTGGCGCTTCTGCCACGTCTGCACCCCCGCGATATTGATGCTCGGTGCGTCCGCCATCCACCATTGCGCCTCACCGCGCGCTACCCGCGCAATCTGGTCGCCGCTTAGCCTGGCACCCCTGCAAGCCATCTTCACCACCGCCTCTCCCTTCCACATCGCATAGAGCTTCTTGCCGGCAATCGCGACCCGATCGGCGTCCGCCTCGATCTTCCACGCGCCAATCTCACCCGACACCGGCCGATCGATCGCTCGAGCAATCACCGCGTCTGTGTCACAATACACTGGCCGTTCAGCCGTTGCCATCGCCATCATGAGCTCGGCCCTCGCCGCGCCCGTGATGCTCGCCGCCGTCGCCACGTTGCCGATCGCCCGGCGCCGGTCGCGATCCTCCGCGGGCTTGGCCCAAAACGTCACCTTGTCGCCGGTAAACCGAGGCTCAAACCCATCTTCGTCCGGTGCCTCGCCATTCGGCACCACCTGCCAGCGCAGAATGCCATCGGGATTGAGCGCAAAGCGGCCGTAGGCCCGGTTGAGCACATCCTTGAAGAACACCGCCAAGCGAACGTCACCCGCCGCCTGTGCCGCTTTCCGGAGGCCGTAGAACGTATGCACAAACTGGTCAAACACACGGCGCACAGGAAACCGTATCGCCCGCTCGATCGCATGCACCTTGACCAGGCCAAGCTTGCGCGCCGCCCTCAGCTCGTGACCCGTCACCGTGTACCGGCGCCGATCGGTCGGATACATCAGCCTCCCATCATCGGACCGCCAGGGCAGACAGGCATTCGCCGTTGCCTCGATTACCGCAAAATCCGCGTCGTCGAGATCAGCCGCCGGCATCCACTTATTGCCAGTCGGATGAACGTATTTCTGCATGACAAAGGGAAACATCGAGTTGCAATCGTAATACCGTAGATCGTCGTCGAGAATACCGCCCTCGAGCACCTGAACCCTGCCGCCGATGTAGAACGGCCGAAGCTCCGCGTCCTGTTCCAGGGAAAGTTGTTGCAGCGTCACAGCCGCGTCGCGGTGCTCCGTGCGCTCGATCACCGCGCGGAGCTCCGCCATACTGGCGCCGCTCATCGTCAATTTCTTGCCGAACATCTCGTGGAAGTGGATCACCGCCTTACGCAACACGCGGCAATCCGTCTCGAGATAAGACACAATCGCCGCCCGATGCCGGTCGCGCACCGCAGGCCGCATCTTGTTATAGTCGAAATCTTCCTTGGCCCCGAGCTCCGCCAGAGGCCGCGGCAGAATCATAAAGCTGTCCCGCAGCGTCGCCTTGCCAATCTTCGCCTCGACAATCCGTCCGTTTATCACAAGTACGTCGCGCACAAGATGCTCAACCATGAATAAAAAATCAAACTGACCGCCATTGTGAGCATAGATGATCGCGTGCTCGGTTTCGATCCTCTCGACTAGCGAACGTATGCAGCCCTCGACACCCCAGCGGTGCTCGAAAACGTCGCCATCATAGAGCCCCCAGACGAAAAGCCGAATGTCAGGCGCGCCACGCTGGAACGGATCGGTTTCCAAATCGAGAGTCAGAATCCGGCGCGCCCTGCTTTTGCTCATCGCCGCTTCCGAACCTTGACAGGCTCAGGATCGCAATGGCCGAAGCCGTCGATGAGCTGCGATGGCGTCGTGTAGGGCGCATTGTCGCCGTCGTAGATGCGGACCTCAACGGCCGCTTTGCCGGCGATCAGATCTGCTTTGTTGATCGTGACCGAAATGGGCCACGCGTGAAATAGACCCTCGCCGCGGTAGGTATTGTCGTTGTCGTCCTTGACTGCGTAGAGCACACCCTTCGGATCACGCATCATCCCTTATGACTCCTCCCACCACCGCCGCGCTTGCGTTCCCGTGCCCGTACGCGGCTGGCACGCCGCCGCTGTTGACGCAGATCACGGGAACGTGCCGCCAGCCTCTCAGACTGTTCCAGAATGAAGTCGTT